>JAQBNX010000634.1 GCA_028288385.1 Spirosoma sp. | reverse complement strand
CAGCAGCCCACCTATTAATAAGCCACAAAAGGCTAACTCGGCGGGCTGTATAGGCGTTTCAATGGGAGCCGTTGGGTTAACCGTCAATATTTTGCCGAGAATCAGGAGGGCATCACTGGTGCTGGCGGCCCTAAAAAACACCCAGGTTAAGGTGACCAGGGCAAACGTCAGCAACTGGTTCATGCGGTGTCCCGCCCAGCCGTTCAGTTGCGATTTCTGCTGAATGGGCACCAGGTTTTCTGAGCGACGACGGAACCAGATTTGGCCGATAACCAGGTAAAAACCGTGCAAAAGTCCCCAAATGATAAACTTCCAGTCGGCTCCGTGCCATAGACCGCTTAACCCAAATATAGTAAAGGTGTTCAGGTTCGTACGGGCCGTTGACCGACGGTTTCCTCCCAGGGGAATGTAGACGTAGTCGCGGAACCAGCTTGACAGCGAAATGTGCCAGCGACGCCAGAAATCGGCGATGGAAGCAGCCAGGTAAGGCGTATCGAAGTTTTTCATCATTCGAATGCCCAACACCTGTCCAGCCCCGATGGCAATGTCTGTGTAGCCCGAAAAGTCGCAGTAAATCTGGATTGAGTAGAACACAGCCGCCAGTAACAGCGTCGAACCATTAGCGGTATTGGCATGACCAAAGGCCGGATCAACGACCAGTGCCATCCGGTCGGCAATGACTACCTTCTTGACAAAACCACCCGCCATCAGTAGCAAACCATAGCGTACCCGCGTCCAGTCGAATGGCTGAAACGCATGAAACTGATGCAGGATGTTCTGGGGGCGTTCAATAGGACCAGCCACTAACTGTGGGTAAAATAGCACGTAGAGCGCATATACGCCGAGATTATGCTCAGCTTTCTGGTTCCCCCGGTATACTTCGATGGTGTAACTAATGGACTGGAAGGTGTGAAACGACAGGCCAATGGGCAACACAATCCCGGGAATCAAATCGTCGAGCATGGGAACGGGGTTGTCCAGGCCAAAGCCCGACAACGCCAGTGTAATTTGCTCGTTGAAGAAATTGTAATATTTAAAAAAGGCCAGCAGGCCTATGTTGGCAATCAAGCTAATGACCAGTAGCAACTTCCGGCGGGAACCCTGCGACCGCTCGATGTAGATACCAGCAACGTAGTCAATCAGGATAACTGCTCCCAGAATGAGCAGGTATACCGGAATGAACGTCATATAAAAATAACAACTGGCTATCAGCAGCAACCCCCACCGCCCGCGTTGTGGCAGGCTAAAATAGGCCAGTGTGGTAAAAACAAAGAATAAAAGAAAATGAAGCGAATTAAACAGCATTACTCAGAATAAAGGTGAGCAACCACAAAGTACTCGCTTAAATTAGTTTGAACCAAATTCAGTTATTCATAACCAGTCGGTAGGCAGAACCATCCGAGATCCGTATAACGGGTTTTTGATACACCCTGAAGGTTTTACCATAACCTTACGTGATGGCAACGGTTAACTACCCATATAAGCTAACTAACGGTATGAAACGCAGCCTATTTCTCACAACCCTGCTGAGCGCCGGACTGGCAGTCGGCTGCCTGGCTCAGTCTGGTCAGTCACCCGCTATTCAACAGTCCACATCAACGGACGTAACTCCGTCAGCGAATCAGCCAAAACCAGCAATCAAAAAACCGGGCCGGCGCCAGCGTATGGAGATGGAACGGGGCCTGGATACTACGTTACCCAAAAACCGCCAGCAACGGCGGCTGCGTCCTGACTCATTACGCCGGGGTGGGGCTACTAAAGTTGATACGGTACGGTAGCTCGATTGTTTGCAGGCTATATAACCAATGCGGGCTCAGGCTCTTTCCTGTTTGCGGGCTTCCCGTTTCGCTTTACGCGCTTTCTTTCGTTCTTCCCGCTTCTCCTGCCGTTCCGATTTTCGTTCGGCCCGTTTGGCCTTATAGTCGTCTTTAAAGTTTTTTACGGCGTCCTGTAACGTAATGTTATTGTCAAATTCGCCCCGAAAGGCTTCAATGTAGGCATTGCGTAGCACACCAAACAGAGTGGGCCAAAAGGCCGTTTCAACATTCTCAACCGTACCACTGAGCGGAATGCGGGTGGCAACCTGATCTTTTTTCTGATTTTTTAGTACTGCCGTCCCTACCTGGGCCAGCAACTCAGTAAAGAATTTACCCACCGAACGGCCTTCGTGTTCGTTGATTTTGAAGATTTTCATCTCCTTCGTCAGGGGCTTAAGATAGCCGTTCAATTTGCCATTGAGCATAGCCATTTCGCTGTATACGCTCATTGTGCCGCGCTCAAAGTCGATGTTGGCATACTCACGGGCGAGCGGATTGAGTTTCACCAACTGTACATCCGTAAAGCGGAGGTTGTAGTCGAAATCGGGTAACTCTTTCAGCAAATTCATGTTGGCCGAAAAATCCATTCTGCCACCATAGCCCGGTACGTCGCCCGACGCCACAACGGGTGAGGGTAGTTTTTTGGCCTGGTCTTCTACGTTGCGGATGTTGCGAATTTCTGCGTTGAAACGTTGCAGCGACAAATCGGCACGGGGCTGGGTAACCAAACTGGTTAAATTAACCTTGCCATTGATAACCGAGAATCGGTTGATATTAATGGGCAGGAGTTTCTTCAGGTATTCTGTCCAGTCCACCTCCGTACCTGTTTGGCTGGATGTTTTGTCGTCGCTGAAGGCGAAGTTGAGTTCAGGCTGGTAGGTTTCTACCTCGCTAACCAGTTTGCCCTTGAACAGCGATTTCCACTCGACAGAGAGGTCGGTTTTGGGTATGTACAGAAACGGCTTTTTAATGTTGCCCTTGACTTTGCGGATGCGCAAATCATCGATCTGATAGGCTCCACGTATCAACTGAATGTCAATATCTTCGACGTGGCCGGTATAGCCGCTCATATCGGCCAGCGTTCTGTTCACGTAGCGAAGCACAAAATAGGGTAGCAGCAGCCGGGCAATAACCAGCAGCACAACCAGCGCTATCAAAATTTTTGTCGTGCGTTTCAAAGCATTGAGTGCATTGGTGTATCGCACTGATAACGTAAAAAGACCGGTAGGGGTTGGCTAAGCTAAGGTAATTGACCCGTCAAAACATCAGATGAAGACTAATGGACTCCACAACCAGGCCCGTTACTTGTCCTTCGGAGAAAACTTACGGCCGTCGAGGGTGGTGTATTTAAAATCGGTTGAGCCATCAAAACGGACATTATCGAAACGGGTGCCGCGCGGAAAGTGGGTGTACTTAAAATCGGCGATGTTTGAAAAGCGGGCCTGACCAAAATCGGTACGTTCATCAAACTTAGTGTACTTGAAATCGGCGTATCGTTCAAATGTTACGTTGTCAAAGGCCGATGACTCGTTGAAATGAGTATACTTGAAATCGGCATAAGCCTGAAATGTTGACTTACTAAAGTCGGCAGCGCTACCAAATTTCGTGTATTTGAACACGGCATCCTTTTGGAAGGTGTTTCCGGTAAAAATGGCCCGCTGCCGGAACGTGGAATATTTGAAAGCCGCATCTTTTTCAAACGTGCAGTTTTCCAGGGTTACCGTTTCGGTAAAGTCAGTATTATAAACCTTGTTATCGGTTTTGAGCAGTCGTCGTTCTTCCTGCTGCTCATTCCGGTAAGCCAGTACGTTGCCAGTGAATACACAGTTCCTAAACGACAGCGGTACGTTTACGACGCTCAGGAATTGCTCAGAATTGCCCGTCCAACTTCCTTCGCGAACCTCCCGCCGGTTGGCCAGACTAGTCAGGTCGAGGTCACCAGTGATCGTTACGTTCTGGTAGGAGATGGACTCGTTTCGGTTGATCCGGTTGATAATGTCGCTGGCATTAATGGTTTTTTGAGCCAGTGTGGGCACTACGGCGATAAATGTCAGTAATAAGCTAGTAACCAAAGTTTTCATAATGAATTGCTGGAGTTGTTGCCTAAAGATGCAACCCGACCCCAAAAGGTTGCCTGCCCCGAAAACAAAGATGCCGAACCTATTTCTGGGTTCGGCATCTTCAATATGCATGCAGACTATCACTTATATCAATCCATCCACATCACCTTATCGTAGGCAATCTCATAATCCATTTCCTGAAGGGGTGTTAAACTAGTGAAATGGCCAGTCTCGTCGGTCTGAACAGCATTCCACAAGCCCGACCCATCTCGCAGCAACAGCCGATAGCCATAGAGCGGGTGCAGCGTAGCCCCGTCGGTGCGGTAGTCCCAGCCGGTTTGCAGTTCAATCGCAAAGGCAATCCTGTCCATCACCTCATTCATCTGACTGGCCAGGCTACCAGCCCCGTCTAATTCTTCAATCCAAAGCACGAGCCCGTCGGTCCCCCAGTCGAAGTGAAGCTGGTCGGGTGTTAGGGTTATAATGGAAGCGTTCATCGTCGTTAAGTTTATGCGGTTCCCCACCGGAATTTGTATTCTAAGCTACTCCCGCTAATACAGTTTGAGGAGCTTAAAATGCACGCATTGTTAGGCACTAATTGGCCAGGCCAGGGGAGTTTGTTTAGAAACATCTCCTGCCTGTTCTTCGCGCCATTTGCGGAGCCAGAACCGGTATTTTTTGCGGCCGTACTCAATGAAATTAGGAATCGACGTCGCATCAACGGCAAATAGCCGGTGGGGTCGCTGCTTCATAACGCCAATGAATACAAACCGGAACTGCCGGGTCATAGCCCATTCATGCTGATCGGCGTGGCGCAGGCTGTCCAGGTAGAAAGCGGCCTGCCGGTCGTAGTCATACGTATAGCACGATTCTAGGAACTGAGCCTGCGTTCGGGCTGACGTAGTTTTCACGTCAATGATCAGGGCATTACGTCGTTTGGGACTGGTGTACACCATATCCAGTCGGGCTTTGCAGGCCACCCCCGTCGCAGGGTCGGTCGAAAGCACGATACGTTCTCGCTCGGACAACCGCAGATAACGCCGGCAGAACGTGTCCTGCCGGATGGTTTTCATCAACGTGTTTAACTTGCTGGCCTGCTCTGGTGAGCTTATATCCAGCACAGACGTCAGGTCTGGCAGCAGTTGCTGCATGACTGTACCGATAGTTTCGGGTTCGAGCAGGTGCTGGTGAAACGTCCGCCCAAAAACCTTTGCCTTGTCCATATTGAATCGGGCTGGAGCGCTGCCGGGGCCATAGCCTAAATGTTCCTCTTTTAGTCGCGTCAGGTCTGAATTTGACACGCGCGTTATGGAACGGTACTCATCACCAGCAACTAAGGGTTGGGTTAGGCTGAAATAAGACGGAGCCGTCATTCTGTTGAGTAGTAAGATGTAGCGTAAGTGCGTGTATCCGGTAGAAAACACGCACTTACATAAAAACTCAGCACTTAAACTTAACCTGCCGGCAACAGCGCAGCCTCTTCGGTTACGTTGGCAAAGGGATTGTAGTAGTTCATCGCCGTTTTGATGTTGGCAATGTCGGTGAGGGTTTCCTGCCGGAAAATTTTGTTTTCCTGCGCAAACTGC
>JAQBNX010000631.1 GCA_028288385.1 Spirosoma sp. | reverse complement strand
AGTGGAATCAAAAAGTAACACTATCCTTATAGGATTAACTTATTATTTATAATATTTGTTATAAATATTTACAGATTTTACAAAAAAGATAGAAATTTCTATTTAAGTATAGTAAGTATAGATAAGTATAGATAAGTATAGATAAGTATAGATAAGTATAGATAAGTATAGATAAGTATAGATAAGTATAGATAAGTATAGATAAGTACTATTACTCAATATAATTTAAAGACGATAAAGTTGCTTAACAAGATGTTTACAAAGCTGCTTTAATTTAAATGAGAATTCTATTTATTAAAATATCTTATTTGTCATATTCATATCGTGTAAACTAGCTTATGTTTTTACGTTCTAGATCTTTATAATAATTACAATTTATAGGATGGCTATTCTTCTATAGCACATGAACAAGTAATTTTCCTAGTAGCGAATTTAGTAGCCTTACTGCGTGCTCAAATGCGTAATTTGATTTTTAGTAAGGAGAATGACGCCACTGAACGCTTGTAAAGAAGACCACACTAATCTTGTGCTCTATTAATGTATTGGGGTGGTTAAATGGCAATAAATTCTTCTCTGGCTGAGTTGCAGACAGTAGAATAAACCGGGGTCTGTGTTCTTTGAAAAACAGACATCTGTTACGGTTATCATGCTAAATCTTGATCGCAGACAATTTCTTAAGCAACTAGGCTTTGGTGCCGCAGGCATTAGCATTGCTACGGCTACAACTGGCTGGGCCACATCAGATTGGGGCAATCTAATACCGAGCCGCTCAGCTAAACTGCCACGTAGTTTACCCGCCACCCAGGGCGTAGCGTCTGGTGGGCTGCTGGATTTCGTCAATGCTATTGAAAAAGAAAATCTGAACGTACACAGCATGATGGTGCTTCGGCACGGACAGGTTGTGGCCGAAGGCTGGTGGGCACCTTATGCACCCCAATTTAAGCATACACTTTATTCGCTTAGCAAAAGCTTCACATCGACAGCCGTTGGTATGGCCGTTGCCGAAGGGAAACTAACGGTCGAAGACAAGGTAATTTCCTTCTTTAAGGCCGACCTTCCCGCCACCATCAGTGACAATCTGGCGGCTATGCGGGTCAAGGACCTGCTCACTATGACGACCGGCCATGATAAAGAGCCCACCCCTAACATGCGGATGGACGGTAATAAGAATTGGATCAAGGTGTTCCTAGCTCATCCAGTCGATCATAAACCGGGAACGCATTTTGTCTACAACAGTGGCGCTACGTATATGCTCTCGGCCATCGTTCAAAAACTTAGTGGTCAACCCGTCCTGGCCTACTTGAAACCCCGTCTGTTCGATCCGTTAGGCATTGAAGGAGCCGATTGGGAGGTTGACCCCAATGGCATCAATACCGGTGGTTGGGGACTGCGGCTGCGCACGGAAGATATTGCCAAGTTTGGCCAGTTGTACCTTAAAAAAGGTGTCTGGAATGGTAAACGCCTGATTTCGGAAGCCTGGATTGCCGACGCCACCCGCAGTCAGGTGCAGTCGGCGGGTGGTAAACGGGAAGCCGAAGAAAATGACTGGCTACAGGGCTATGGCTATCAGTTCTGGCGGTGCCGGCACGATGCCTACCGGGGCGATGGTGCCTACGGGCAGTATTGCATCGTACTTCCCGATCAGGATGCTGTTGTCGCCGTCACTTCCGAAACATCGGACATGCAGGCCGTTCTGGACGCCGTCTGGAATCACATTTTGCCCGCCCTCCAGGGAGCAGGTTTGTCGGCCGACAAAGCGACATCAGCCCCATTGGCCCAGAAACTAAAAAGCCTGACACTGCCCATGCCGGTTATGGAATCGACTTCGCCCATAGCGTCAAAAATCAGCGGAAATACGTATGCGTTTGCTGACAACAGCCAGAAAGCCAAAAGTGCCTCGCTGACGTTTGGCAAAGATGGCTGCATTTTTAAGCTGCACGACGACCAGGGCAATCACCAGGTGACGTGTGGCCTGAACCGCTGGGTAGAAGGCGATACGACATTCTCTACATTGCCGCTGAAGTTAGTAATGACACCCGTTCCCGGCGAAACCAAAACGCGTGTGGCCGGTAGCGGGACGTGGTCGGATCCCAATACGTTTATGATGACATGGCGGTTCATTGAAACGGCCCACTACGAAACCGTTACCTGCCGGTTCGGCGCTGACACCCTGGCCGTTGAGTTCGAAAGCAGCCTGGCTAAGTTGACTAAAACCAAAGATAAACGCCCGGTGCTGGAAGGTAAGCTAGAGCGGGAAGTGGTTGGCGTAAAGGGATAACGCAGCTAAAAAGGTTAGCCTATGCTTAATTAATGGGCTTAATCATGCATAGGCTAACCTTTTCACCAAAGTTATAACCATTGACCTTTAGGTAAAAAGCCTATGTGTACGCTTGGTTGTAAGTGGCTAATTCGTTTGCTTTAAGCAGTCAATTCTTTATAGCTAAGTGGCTCTGAGCTCTGACCTCCCATTCACTAACTTTCATTAGTATGTACGCACGTGTCATTCAGGTTCCCTTGAAGTCTGATTCTATTGACCAGGCTGTCGTTTATTTTCGCGATTCGGTTGGGCCGGCTCTCAAACAACTCGATGGTTTTAAGAATAGCCGGTTTCTCACCAACGCCGAAACGAACAAGGGTCTGATGGTAACACTTTGGGAGTCTGAAGCGGATCGTCAGGGAGCCGAGTCGAACGGATTTTTGAAAAACGTACTGAACGAAATGGCCGCGTACTTTGCTGGCCCGCCAACTGTCGACTATTATGAAGTGAATGTTCAGGTAGCATAAATCATTTATTCATTCCTGGTTGTGCCCAGCCATAACTTATAAATTATTGACGGTCAGCTTAACCGTCGATTTCACTTTAATGAGCGCCTGTATGCCGTTGGGTCGGATGGCTATCCGCTGGGGCGTAAACCGAAATGATTGAATGCCCAGATCCGTGCGCTTACCGGCATCGGCCATTTCAAAAGCCTTGTTAATGGTTTGAGGCAATTCGGCAATATCCTTATCCAGGCTTACCGATAACAGACTCTCCAGTAGCTTTCGCAGGCTTTTGTGCGTTTCAGTATCCGTATTCCCTTCGTTAGTGTCGAAATCAAGGTTGATGATTTTTAGTCTGTTTGTCAGGGTGTCAAATGCCGGGCGACCCCGCAAATAAACCGTTTCTTTGAGCATTCCCCCAACGTCAGCTTTAACGACCAGCAATCGTTGGTCACCATGTACCGACACCTTCCTGATCGTGATACTGCCCATTGCCAGTTTTTTATTTCGGTTATTGACCGTCAGCGCCAGCATTCGGTTAATATCGGCATAAGAAATAAAGCTCATCAGGTGCAGATCTGAAGTTTGCGAAAGATGCTCCCGTTTCTGTAATAAAGGCAAGGGTGTTTGGGGATAAATGGGTGGCCGGGGTTTTAAATCTGTTTTAGTTTCCAGTGCAATCCGAATAGGAACCGTTAGCTGCTGGCTATCGCCACTGATGGGACCCGCGGCCACACTGATCGGTTTTGGCGCTAACCAAAGGCCGTAATCCCTGCTGAGCAATAAGGGTTTCTGTATATCACGCCAGATTGGCCTAACCAGATCGTCGAGCCGCAAGTTGTTATAAACGGCCGAATCAATGGCTGACTCAATAGAAGACCGGTGCTTTTCCAATATCTTCTGGGCTAGATTTTGCATAGACAATTCCTTGCCAAGCAACCGAACCTGGGGCCGCACAATCCACTCATAATCGGTAAATTTTGTCTGGCAGGCCAGTCGCCAGTTCGGCGTTACGTTTAACGTGCTTTTTAAGCGCACGTGTAAAGAGCAAAAAGGGTTTTTGGGTGGCGTTGTGTCTTTGCTGAACGGTTTGGTCAGCCACATTTGCAGAGGAGCCGACAAATTGACCTGATGATCGGCATACTGCACCTGCACCGAGCCAAGGCGTTTTACCCGGAATGAGATAACGCCTTTCAACCGGCCGTTCTCTGTTTCTTTACCAACCAAAACCGGATCAAGTTTCTGGTTGATCTTCTCTTGTAATTCCTGGAGTTTAAAGGTAATGGGGCCTGCCAGGTACGAAATAGTTTCAGGAATGGGTGAGTCGAATACGGCAGCTTTTGGGGGCGCTACGGGCGGGTGGGACTTTTTAGTCTGGCATTGAGCCAGTAACAGCAACAGCGTAAGACCAATTAATAAATGGCGGTTTAGTAGTAGCGAATTCATTAAGGTGAAAAGTAGGAAGGGCCTGCTAAACGGGCGAGCAACTAAGCAAATATATTCTTATATTTAGTAACTATACGTTTACAAAAGCAATTTAAGGCAACTGCTTCCTGGCATCTCATAAACCATTGTTACTGATGGTTCTACGGAACCTCAGTTTGTAGCACAAAGCTAAGGCGAAGCAGCTAACACCCATCTACATTACGTAGTGTAAGGCGCTCACTATGTGTCCAGTGGGGTGGCTACGGGTTCACGCCTTCGCCAGTTGGGTAAAGTCTTTTACCTCTAAAATGGGCTTCTCGTAGCCGATACTAACCGACTTTATCATTGCCTGCGCCAGTTCCTGCAGGGTGGAAAACCCAGCTCGGTAGATTGCGCGGCCAATAGGGTACAGCCAGGTAACGTAGCGATAGTAACTCTTCACATTTTTTGCCTCTTTGCTGGCTAGCATAAAACCCGGCCTGAACATGTAGGCCTTTTTGAACGGCAATTGCAGCAGCGCATTTTCGGTGGCGCCTTTCACGCGGGCCCACATAACGCGTCCCTGCGCCGTGCTGTCGGTGCCTGCTCCGGATACGTAGCAGAACGTCATGTCGGGGTTGAGCCGGGCCAGAAGTTGGGCGGCATGGAGTGTTAGGTCATATGTAAGTCGGCGATACTCCGGTTCTTTCATGCCAACCGACGATACGCCCAGACAGAAAAACGCTGCATTGTAACCGCTCAGCTGGCTCTCGATGGGGGTCAGGTTTAGGAAGTCGGCGTGGATAATCTCTCGTAATTTAGGATGCGCTACGCCACCTGGTTTGCGGTTAATAACTAACACCTCTTCCACATCGGGATGCCGGAGACACTCGAGCAATACGCCTTCGCCCACCATACCGGTGGCACCGGTTATAATCGCTCTGATTTTCATGATGAAGACAGTTTCTAAAAGGTGAGCAGGCGCGTATCACTTATCGGTAATTCGTGCTGGACTGGCTAAATTTACCGGCTTACCCGGCCTTATCCAAATTCATCCTATAGTCGATTTGGGGCGAATCGATGAAATTGAACTCATATCCTAAACTCCGTTGGTATATGCGAAGCCTTATCCTTATTCTCCTGATTGCGTTAACACCATCCGTTTTTGCGCAGGAGTTAACCAGCAATCGCCAGCGGGACATTGTTTTCCGCTCGGTCAATGTGATTCCTATGGATCGGGAGCGCGTACTGGAAAATCAGACGGTGGTCGTCCGAAACGGACGTATAACCGCTATGGGCAACGAAGGGAAAGTCCGGTTTGGTAAAGATGCCCTGGTGGTCGACGCCAGGGGCAAATACCTCCTGCCGGGCTGGGCCGAGATGCACGCCCACGTACCGCCCATCGACGATATTGAGCCCATGAAGGACATCTTGACGTTGTACCTGGCAAATGGCATCACCACCATTCGCGGCATGCTAGGCCATCCAAAGCATCTGGAACTGCGTAGCAAAATAAACAACGGTGAGATCCTGGGACCGCATTTTTACACAACCGGGCCGTCGTTCAACGGACAAACGGTGAAGACTGCCGAGCGGGGTGCTCAGATGGTGCGGGAGCAGAAAGCTGCGGGGTATGACTACCTCAAACTCCATCCCGGTCTGACTAAAGAAACCTTTCCTGCCATTGCCCGCACCGCACAGGAAGTCGGTATTCCGTTTGTTGGGCACGTATCGTTCAACGTTGGTGTGTGGCGCGCCATCGAGGCCCGGTACTCCACCATTGACCACCTCGACGGTTTTGTCGAAGCCATCACACCCGGCATCGACACGCTGGCAGAGCAGGAAACCGGTTTATTTGCCTCCTGGATTGCCTACCGTGCCGATGCCACCAAGATTCCGAAGTTAGTCAATGCCTTACGCGATAAGCGAATATACGTAGTGCCTACGCAGGCATTGGCCGAACGCTGGCTGTCTCCATTGCCAGCGGAGGCATTTACGCGCGATCCGGAGATGAAATACATGAAACCGCAAGATGTTCAAAACTGGATGAATGCAAAAACAAGCTACATAAGCAATCCGAATTTCTCCCAAGAGCATGCCGGGAAATTGATCCACATACGCCGGAAGCTAATTTATGAATGTCAGAAAAACGGCGTTCCACTGCTTTTAGGCTCCGATGCGCCACAAAATTTCAACGTGCCGGGGTTTTCCATCCATAATGAAATGAAGTACATAGTGGCTGCCGGCCTATCGCCCTACGAAACACTACGCACCGGCACTGTCAACGTAGCGGCCTATCTCAACAAACCTGATTCGGGTGTCATTAAGGAAGGGAACGTATCGGATCTGGTCTTGCTGAGCGGTAACCCACTGACCGACATCAGCCAGACCCGCAACATCGATGGCGTAATGATTGGTCAAAACTGGCTCTCAAGGGCCTATATTGAGGAGGCCTTAAAGAAGCTGGAAAAGCATTGACACGAGCGTCGCCAGCATAACTGGCACCGGTTTTGGCGTTTTCACAAACAAAGCCCCCAGCATTGTTGCTGGAGGCTTCGACTAATGTCGGTTATTCATCAGAGCCGTTTACTCACCGAAAAACTCCTTCCACAAACTTTTCGCTTTCTCTTTAGCTGCTTCGATTTGCACAGCTGCTTCGGTTTTGAGTTCATCCATTTTTACCTGGGCGGCTTCGAACTGAACTGTTGCTTCGGCTTTTAGATCGTCAAACTTATCTTCGGCTACGTCAGAGAGTTGATCTGCTTTGGCTGCTGCTGCAGCAAAAGTCGTTTCGGCCTGCGCCTGTAGGTTAATAAGGGTTTCGGTGGTGGCCGCTTTGGTAGCCTCAAATTGCTCGGTCGCCTGCGCTTTTAACCCCTCAATGTCTATGTCATTGCCAACCTCCTGCGCTTT
>JAQBNX010000627.1 GCA_028288385.1 Spirosoma sp. | reverse complement strand
TCCCGCTATTGCCCGCCAGGATGTGCTGGTGCCGACAGCGTCGATGGACGCGCATCTGTTTGTGGGCGAAAACTACCTGGGCATAGACAGTGCCTCAACCCTGCAGTTGGGTCAGGTTAGCGCCCGGCCTTTCGTTAAATATACACTCGCCAGCACGGCGCCTACCGACCGCAAGAAAACAGGTAAGGTGTATGAACTGCAGCTTCATACCGACATGCTCGACGCGCAGTCCATATTCAACTCGTTTCCCAGGGGACTTTTTGAATCTCTGGAAGGCATGAAAGTGGCAGGTAAGCTTAAATATGACCTGGCCTTTCAATTTAACACGGCGTTACCCGATTCCGTCAAGTTTAACGCTGGCCTGACGCAGGACAATTTTCGTATTCTGAAGATGGGCCATACGGATTTTGCCGCTATCAACCGGCCGTTTGTTTACACGCCCTACGAAAAAGGAAAACCCGTTCGACCTATTATTGTTGGTCCCCAAAACCCCGATTACACCCCTCTCAACCAGATATCGCCCGACCTGCGCAACGCCTTGTTAACATCGGAAGACTATAACTTTTTCACGCATAAAGGATTCAACGAGAAGGCATTCCGGGTTTCAATTGCCACGAACTTCAAAGAGAAATCGTTTAAACGCGGAGCCAGTACAGTGTCCATGCAGCTGGTAAAAAATGCCTTTCTGAACCGGAATAAAACCCTGTCGCGCAAAATTGAAGAAATCCTGATCGTCTGGCTGATCGAAAACGAACACATCGTCCCGAAAGAACGGATGTATGAGGTATACCTGAACATCATTGAGTGGGGACGTAATATTTATGGAATCGGCGAAGCGGCCCGTTACTATTTCGGTAAAAAACCGGCTGACCTGAACCTCGGCGAGAGTATTTTTTTAGCCTTTGTGGTGCCAAGTCCCAAAGCGACGCTGAACTGGTTTGTGCCCGATGGGACGCTGCAGTCGCGTAATGTGCGGGGCTATTTTAAACTCATTGGTCGGATTATGGCACGGCGCGGCCTGACAGCGCCCGATTCGGGAGCGTATGGATTTTATGATGTTCGGCTTCGTGAGGGTCTGCGTCGGCAGGTGGCTCCGGTTGATACAATGTCTCATTCGGATAGCCTGATGACGGACCCCACGCTGGACGAAATCGATGAGGAAGAGAGTACGGATGGTATTGGCAACTTCTTCCGACGGCTCTTTAAAGGTAAAAAAGCCGATGATAACCGCAACCCCGATGCAACACAGCCATCGGATCAGCGCCCCACTACCCGCCCCGAATCAACACCTAGTGAAGTAGTGCCAACCGACACGGTAAAAACCCGTAAACAACTTCGCCAGGAACGGCGTGAGCAGAAACGGCGCGAACGCGAAGAACAGAAGCTACGAGAGAGTGGCGGGCTAAACCAATAAGCCCTTGGCACCGACGATTTGGCAGTGTGCCTACCTGGCCACCCCTACTCCAGTAGATCCGGACGCCGGACGCGGGTTCGCTCCAGTGCCTGCTCGTGTCGCCAGTCGTCAATCTTAGCTTCGTGGCCGGAAAGCAAAATGGCCGGTACGGCATGACCTTCAAACTCCGCCGGGCGGGTATAGACCGGCGGTGCAAGCAGGTTATCCTGAAAAGAATCGGTCAGGGCTGAGGTCTCATCGTTCAGCACCCCCGGCAATAACCGAATGATGGCGTCAGAAAGCACGCAGGCCGCTAGTTCACCCCCACTCAGGACATAATCGCCTATGCTGATTTCTTTGGTGATAAACATGTCCCGGACCCGCTCGTCGACGCCCTTATAGTGCCCGCACAGAATAATCAGGTTCTGCCGCAGTGACAGCGTATTGGCCGTTTGCTGGTTAAGTCGCTCGCCATCGGGCGTCATATAGATAATCTCGTCGTAGGAACGCTCGGCCTGCAACGCCCGAATGCAGCGGGCAATGGGCTCAATCTGCATAACCATGCCCGCCCCACCACCAAACGCATAGTCGTCTACGCGCCGGTGCTTATCGGCGGTGTAGTCGCGCAGGTCATGCACTGCTACATCCACATAACCGCCCTGCTGCGCCCGCTGCAGAATTGAGTGGGCAAAAAAACTATCCAGCAGTCGGGGCAGACACGTAATGATATCAATCCTCATCGGTACTGTCCAGGTCACCGTCAATCTCGGGCTTGTCTGCATCGGCCTTATCGTCGGTCATGTAGATGTCCAGCAATCCATCGGGTAGCGCTACGTTCAGCTTTTGATTGGCCCGGTCCACCGTCCTGACAATGTCGCTGTTAATGGGAATCAGGACCTCTTTACCCTGATAATCCATCGCAATCAGGTCCTGGGCATTCATGGCATACACGCCCCGTACCGTACCCAACTCGCCCACTTCGGCATCTATAACCTGGTAGCCAACGATCTCGTGAAAATAAAAACGGGTTTCGTCGGTAATGGGTTCGAGTTCCGCCAGTGGCAGGTAAGCAGGGCAGTTAATCAGCCGCTCAGCCTGCTCAATGGTGTCGACGTCCTCAAAGGCTACGATTGCCCGACTCCCTTTGACAATGGCGATGGACTCGATAAAATACGGAATCAACTCGCCTTTTACCTCCAGCAGCACCGATTCCAGATCAGCGTACTCTTTGGGGTCATCGACATCTAAATATAGGACCAGTTCACCACTAACGGCATGCGTTTTGGTGATGTGGCCCAGTTGGTAGCAATCATCTTTTGTCATAAGGTTGGCAGGTCGCTGCCGTATGATTAAGAATAAAAAGAGCCTGTCCAGATACGAACAGGCTCTTTTAGAACAAATCCAGACCGAAAATTATTCCGCAGTCTTGGTTTCATCGGTGTCCGCCGTTGGAGCAGCCTCCACAGGGGCAGCAGCCTCAGCAACCGGAGTTTCGTCAACAGCCGTTACGTCCGCAGGGGCAGCCTCCGTTGGGGCAGTATCCACTGGAGCAACCTCCGTTGGGGCAACAGCTTCGGCAACAGGGGCTTCTGGAGCAGGAGCAGCAGCTTCGGTTGACGGGGTTTCAGCAATCGGAGCGGCTTCAGCTACCGGTGCAACTTCGTCTGTTTCATCCGCAGGGGCCGCTGGCGTTGGGGCTACCTCGGCCACCGGCTCTTCCACCTTGATTTTCTTGGCAATAGATTCGGCGAGGGCGTCGTTAACTTTCTTCTCATCCTCTAAACGATCGGTACGTGCCTGATCTTTGGTCTTGGTTTTGGTGCCGGCGGTGGTGTCTT
>JAQBNX010000621.1 GCA_028288385.1 Spirosoma sp. | reverse complement strand
GCTGGCGTATTGACTGGCCTGATTCTGTTTAGCGAATGACTGCATAGCATCTTGGTCAACCAACCAGGTTTCTTTCCCAAAATGACGTAACGCATCGGCAACAGCCACTGGGTTTTCTGCGTCAACGGCTTGTCCGAGCCGCTTGGTTTTCACCAACTGCCCCATCAGTCCGTAGTTAGATGCGAGCACCGGTCGCTCAGCAGCAGCGGCCCGCACCAGCACGGCGCTCATGCCAATATGCCGCTGGTAGAGCGTAACGATCAGATCCGACAGCATGAAGTATGGTTGAATATCCCGATCGCTCACAAATGAATGTTGACGAACAACCTGAACCGTCGTTTTCGCCGACAATATAGCCAGGTTAGCATCCAAAGCCGGGGCAATGCCTTCGTGTATCGGCCCGACCAGCAGCAAGCACCAGGTAGCTTGCTGGTCGGGTGTCAGGCGATGGAGGGCTTCGATGAGGGTGAATATGCCCTTCCGCTCGTCTAACTGGCCAAACACCAGCATAACACGGCGGGCGGGCTCAATGCCCAGCTGCTGGCGCAGGGTTGCTACGTCGGTGGCTGTCGTTGGATAAACTTCGACCGGGTCAGGCAGGTAAGCGGCAACGGTTCGGCCTGCCCACTGGTTGAGGGTTGGCACAACGAAGGGATCCAAGCAGAACAGGGTTTTCAACGCCCGACGCCGTATAACCAGGCGGATGAGCTGTCGTTTGCGCCACTGCTGGAGTTTCTCCCGGCTATCAGTAGGGGCGTGTCCCCAGGATTCATAATGAAAAACCGGGCGAAAAAAGATACCAGCTACGGGACAGGGTACGCGCCGGGCCAGCAGAAGCGCCATCTGAAACGTATCAAAATACATCAGTAGCACCTGGCTTACCTGCCATTGTCGGGCATAGTTCGCAACTAATTCCCATTCATACTGCATTTGTAACACCAGCCGACCCCTACTTGCATGGTTGGCTTTCTCTGCTTCGCTGATAAAAACAAGATGTATGGTGGGTGCTTTTTGAGCTATAGCCACCAAATCGGGATGCAGAGCCTGGAAGGCAGGCGAAACCACCACAACTAATTCACCCGCTACGTCCCACTCCTGCCAATACCGAATTAGGTGATACAGATAACCTGCATGGTGGCCGGTAGGATTCAGGTCAAAAAGAAGCAGTCGATGAGGGAGCGTCACGCGTAAAGTAGTTTCAATAAATCATCCGCAATCGTCCGGTCGTTGGCTAAACGCGGCACTTTATTTTGCCCGCCTAACTTGCCCTGGCTTTTCATGTAGCGCTGAAAGGCCCCGCGCGGCAGGCTCGTTAGCTTGAGCGGTTGCAGAATCGCCCCAGTAATGAGGTCTTCATAATAAACGTTCAATTTGGTCAGATGGGTATCGACATTGCGGGCGAAGAGGGCCGGGTCGTTGGGGGGGGTGGCAAATTCAACCAACCATTCGTGATAGGGCAACCCTTCGCCAGGGCTGACCATTGGCGCTACCGTAAACTCAACCACCTCCGTTTCGGGTTGTTGCTGCATGGCATATTGCAGCGCCTTCTCCACCTCCTCACCGATGACGTGTTCGCCAAAGGCCGAGATAAAGTGCTTGATGCGACCCGTGACGAGCAGTCGGTAAGGCTCCCGCGATATGAATTTTACCGTATCGCCTAACGAATAACCCCACAAACCTGCGTTATTATTGATAATGACCGCGTAATTCTTCCCTAGCTCTACTTCATTGATTGTTAACCGACGCGGGTTTTCGGTAAAATAGTCGTCAGCAGCAATGAATTCATAAAAGATGCCGCTGTCTAATAGCATCAGTAACCCCTCGTCGGTTTGGCTATCCTGAAACGCAATGAAGCCTTCGGAGGCCGGGTACGTTTCGATGGAGTCAATCCGCTTGCCAATGCTCTCAAACAGTTTTGCGCGGTATGGTTCGAAGTTGACACCCCCATAGACAAACACGGTAAAATCGGGAAATACGTCTTTGATGGGTTTATTGGTACGTTCCTGAATCCGGTCAAAGTACATCTGAACCCAGGGCGGAATGCCAGAAATAAGCGACATGGGCTGGTCGATGGTCTCGTCGATGATACGCTCCAATTTGGTTTCCCAGTCGTCGATGATGTTGGTTTCGTAACTGGGCAGTTGGTTGGTGCGCAGATAAGCCGGCACGTGGTGATTGGCAATGCCCGACAGCCGACCGACGTTAATTCCCGCTTTCTGGTCCAGTTCAGGACTGCCCGACAGGAAAATGAGTTTCTTATCCAGGAAGGCGCTATTGCCCGTCTGGTTGATGTAGTTCAGCAGCGCATCGCGGGCCGAGTCGATGTGGTTGGGAATTGAGTCGCGGGTAATGGGAATATACTTCGTGCCCGACGTAGTACCCGATGTCTTGGCAAAGTACAGTGGCTTGCCTTTCCAGAGGACGTCCGATTCGCCGGCCAGAATTTTCTCAACATAGGGCTTTAAGGCTTCGTAGTCCCGAACGGGCACGGCCTGCCGGAATTCATCGACGGTATTGACGTCCTTAAATCGATGATCGTGCCCAAACGTGGTGTCCTTTCCGCCTGCCAGGAGCCGTCGAAACCAGCGCTGCTGGGCCTCGGCAGGTTGAGCCATCCACCCCTGCTGCCGTTCCACAACCCACTTCGCCAGTGGCTTACTCAAGACTGATTTGACCCCCATAATGGTGCAAAAGTAATTGATAACACCTGACACTCATCTTAAAAATAGACTAGTCTATTCGGGAGGTGGACGTTATTTCTCTTGATTAATCCATATTTTTGCAAACCTGACAAATTTTTTTTCGTAACACGGCACCCGGTGCCAACTTAAAATGGGACTTTTCAATTTTTTAACCAGTGACATTGCTATTGACCTGGGCACGGCGAACACCTTGATTATTCACAAGGATCGGATTGTGGTGGATGAGCCCTCGATTATTGCAATGGA
>JAQBNX010000601.1 GCA_028288385.1 Spirosoma sp. | reverse complement strand
GCGGTAATGCCCTGCCGAAGCGCAATGTGATAGTTGTCTAACTTCCTATCGACCATTTTGTGATCATGGGCATGGGGAACAGGTCGGGAGATGTAGTGGGAGTCAATGAAGATGATGTTGAGCCGCTTATTCTCCTATCCTTTGATGCGTTCAGTTTGCTTTAGCAATTGCTCGCTGCTGGTTGTAATTTGGTCTGTTATGAACCATCAGAATAGCGGTAGGTACAATACTAGTAGTGGTAATAAATCGATAAGTAGACCTGATAAGCACCGGGTTGGTCACGGATAGTGCGCAAGAGCCCATCAGCCTGTTGGAGCTCTTGCTGCTGTATGAGGGATTTATTGAGCAGTTCATCGCGGTAGTTTTTCAAGTGCAGCAGCACCTCAGCTAGGGAAAAGAACACTCCTGATAAATCGGTTTCCATTGACTGACTTACTCTAACCCACCCCCGTTTAGTGTAAATTGATACGTCATTACCATAATCAAAGTGGTAGAGCTAAGGCAATATGAATCCGTTAAAAAGCAACATGTCGCAGATAGTATGCGAAAGTGTCGCATTAAGTTTGCGAAATTTCAGATCAAAACAGGTGAAAGTGCCGCATTTACAATCGTGAATCACAAGATGAATGGGTGATAAAAAGGAGAAGTGTAGATTTACTTTTTGTTACAAGCAGTATGCTCCGTACCACCCTATCTCTCTTATTAATGTTCCTGTTGCTATGTAGCAGATTCTGGGGTCAGTCTCAGCCTACTACGGGTAACGAGTGGATTAATTATCAGCAGACGTACCTGAAAATTCCGGTTGCCCAGGGGAGCATCTACCGTATCACAACCGGAGAACTTGAGAAAGCCGGATTGTCCGCCAGCACAGTTGATCCCACAACGATCCAGCTTTTTCACCGGGGCGTTGAGCAGGCCCTCTACGTAGCGGGCGAAACTGACAAACGGCTTGATCCAGGGGATTATCTGGAATTCTATGGCCGGGCCAATGATGGCGCTCCTGACTCACTCCTTTACAGCCCACATAGCGCTCAACCCCACCCCTACTACAGCCTTTTCAGCGACACGACGGCTTACTTTCTGACGTGGCGGTTAGATGGCAAACCCGGCAAACGAATGGCTTCGTATACCGATCTGGACTACGCGAGTCTGACACCCGAACCTTACCATTGGGAAGAGGAACTGCGTGTATTCACGAGTACATATCCAGCGGGAACTATTTATCCAATTGGGGCAAACTACGACAATGGGGCCATCCTGACAGGATACGACAGCGGGGAAGGATGGACAGGACCAGTGGTTAAAGCGAATACCCGCTACGACCAGGAATTTTCGTTGACCAATTTTTTGCGCCTGGCTGGCGTTTCCCCTACCATTGGCTACCTCCTGGTTGGACGTAGCGCTCACCAACACAAGGTCAACTATTTAGCCGGTCCGTCTTTTACCAGCCAGCGGACGCTTGGATCGGGAGCATTTCCGAATTACGAAAAGTCTCATTTTGACAGTGAATTAACGAACGCAGACATTAGTAATACAAACGGGCTGGCGGTCAGTTTGCAGCCGACTCAACCCGGTGAGGAGGTGTCGGCATCGTATCTGAGGCTACGTTACCCGCAACGGCTGGACTTAGGCGGCTCTCCGTTAAAAGTTCTTCGTCTGCCAATCAGCGTTACGGGCCGGTCATATCTTAGCCTCAGTAACGTACCGAACGGGTGCCGCCTGTTCGACATCACCGACCCGGCTAACGTCGGGCGCGTCGGTGGTCAGCAATCGGGCAGTCAATGGCAGGGTGTGGTGCATAATAGCCAGACTGACCGGATACTGCTGGCAACCAGCCAGCCACTAACAGCAACCCGTATTAGCCAGGTCAAATTTCGTGCAATTGACCCAAGCCGGCACAACTACCTGATTCTGACGCACCCGTTGCTTCGTCAGCCCACTGGACCAATAGGCGACCCCGTTAGAGCATATGCTGCTTACCGGGCATCGGAATCGGGCGGGGGCTACGACACACTGACAATAAACATCGATCAGCTTTTTGACCAGTTCAGCTACGGCGAACGTCATCCGTTGGCCATCCGTCGGTTTGCCGATTTCATGATACGTAGCAAGGGGACCCGCCCTGTGTTCCTGTTTCTAATTGGCCAGTCGCGCGATCCGCAGGCCGTTCGGAAAGCCGCCAATGGACCCCTGCTCGATCTGGTTCCTAATGCGGGCTGGCCCGGCTCTGACATTGGACTCGTTCAGGGACTTAATGGTGAGCCCGATAACGTACCGACTTTGCCCATTGGCCGCTTGAACGCCCTTCGCCCACAAAGTGTGCTTGATTACCTGAATAAGGTTAAAGAACACGAACAGGCTACTGAGCCGGCTCTCTGGCGTAAAAAAGTCCTGCACCTCAGCGGTGGGCGCTCGGCGGGCGAACTCCAGTTGTTCAGGGCGTATGTAGATGATTTTCGTCAGGTTGTCGAGAACAAATACGTCGGTGCTCACGTAACTACCCTGGCCAAGCAAACGGATAACCTGGTGGAGTCTCTACCCGTTGCCGATGTGGTCAATCAGGGGTTAGGCATGATTTCCATGTTTGGTCATTCGAGTCTGGACGTGGCTGACATCGACATTGGTTTTGTCAGCGACGACCGGCTGGGTTACCGCAACAAAGGGCGGTATCCCTTTTTGCTCGCCAATGGCTGCGCAGCTGGGAACTTCTACTTTGGTCGGCCCACCTTCGGCACCGACTGGATTCTGACGCCCGACCGGGGCGCGGTGGCCTTTATCGCCCATACCTATAACGGTTTCCCATTGCCCCTCAAACACTACTCCGATGAATTCTACGCGCTGCTAACCGACAGCAGTTACGTATCGCGGCCAGTGGCCGTTTTACAGCAGGAGGCCATTCGTCGGTATCTGAAAAAGTTTACCACTATTTACGACATTACCACCGCCCAGCAGATGACCCTTCAGGGCGATCCGG
>JAQBNX010000580.1 GCA_028288385.1 Spirosoma sp. | reverse complement strand
AACCCAAGCTTTTCCGAGAGCGCCTTCATATCCGCCTGACCCGTTCCCCCACCAACGATGGCAACCTGCACGTCCTGACGAACGGCAACCAGCTGTTGTACAGCCATTAATAGTAAGTCGATGCCTTCTGATTCGCTGATAGTGCCTAGATATCCAATCAGGTACTGCCGGCCTTTTTTGTACTTTGCATCACCTGGACCAGGCTTGAGCCGGTCAAGCTTAGGGCCGCTTCGCACTACGGTCACTTTGTCGGCGGGCATTTTTCCCCGACGAATTGCAATCTCCTTGTACGATTCGTTGGTCGCGATGCTAAAGTCGGCCAGGTGGTAGTTTATCCGTTCAAACAGGAGCATAAGCCGGTAGAAAAAGTCTTTCTTACCAAATTTGGCCAGGTAAAACTCAGGATTTATGTCGTGGTGATCAAATACATACTTGACCCCAAATAATTTGAACGGCAGTGCCACCGTAAATACTAAATCGGGCGGATTGCAGCCGTGGATAACATGGAAGGGTTTACGGGCATAAATCTTAGCAGCATACCAGTACCAGTTGAGTATGGATGTGCCATATTCCACCAAGTAACCCAAGGCACCTGTAGCCTCCACCGGCAGCGCATGCCTATAGATATGAATGCCGTCGAGTTCCTCGTAGGCAGTTGTATAGCCCTTCATGCGCGGACAGATAATGCTTACAACAGCACCAGCTTCGCGCAGGGTAGTGGCCTCCTGCCAAACCCGCCGGTCGAACGGGACCGGCAGGTTTTCAACGATAATTAAAATATGTTTTCCAGCCAGATTGGCATAATTAGGCGTGTTCATAGTATCTAAGCTTGTAATACGGTGGCTTCGTGAGACCAGTTGATGCCTATATATTGATTGCTGCTGTCAACATCAATGGGCAGGCGGACCAGATCAATAATGACTTTGTCGGTAGCCCCGGTTAGCAATTCTGCAAACTCAGGCTCTTTTGTGCAAACGACCACTACATCAGCCCATTGAAGCAGGTCCTGGACGTCTTTTACCAACAGCCGCGAGAGGTGGGGTATGTGCTTGTCGATGTATTCTTTGTTTGTTCCAGTCAGTTCCGATGTCCGAACATTGTTGTCACAGATACTCAGGGCGAAACCTTTGCCCAGCAGCGTTTCAGCCAATTCAACGGCAGGGCTGTTGCGCAGATCGTCGGTACCTGCTTTGAAACCAATACCCAGAAAGCCCACGTTACGGTGACTGTAGTTCATTAGCACCGCAATAGCGCGCTGCATCTGAATTTCATTGGTGCGGTGGATGCTGCTAATCAATGGCACCTGTAAATAAAGGTCGTGAGCCAGCGTTTGCAGCCCTTTAAGGTCTTTAGGCAGGCACGAACCCCCATAGGCAAAACCAGGCTTGAAATAATAGTTAGAGATGTTGAGCTGCTTGTCCTTGCAGAAAATATCCATCACCTGATGTGAGTCTATTTTCAGCGCCGAACAGATATTACCCACCTCGTTAGCAAACGAAATTTTAAGGGCGTGGTATGTATTGTTCACGTATTTCATAATCTCGGCGGTACGGATATCAGCCACCACAACTTCGGCCGGTAGTTCGTCGTACAGGGTGCGTACTATAGCCCCGGCTCGCTCCGACCCGGTGCCGATGAGTGTAAGGGGTGGGTGATAATAGTCATAAACAGCAGTGCCTTCCCGTAGAAATTCGGGGTTGCTCACCACCGCAAAGTCAACGTTGGCCGTTAGTCCGGAGTGGTCTTCGATCATAGCGGCAATTTTTTCACACGTACCCGGCATGACTGTCGAGCGCAGGGCCACAACGTGAAATGCATTGGGATTGATGGCCGCTTTTTCGCCCAGAACATCACCAAGATGCTCGGCTACGTTCATAATATAGTTCAGGTTCAAATGTCCCTGCGTGGTGGAAGGTGTACCGACGGCAATAATAGAGAGGTCTGTACTGAGTATAGCTTCGCGAAAATTGGTTGTTGCCCGAATGCGCCCTAACTGGTGCTGGACAGCAATGATTGAGTCGATATCCTGTTCAACGATGGTAGCCCGACCGCTATTTATTTGTCTGACTTTAGTTGGATTAACGTCTACCCCTACAACGGAGTGACCGTTTTGAGCCAGGCAGCCTAGACTAACACAACCAACGTAGCCTAAACCAAAAATACTAATATTCATACGCGTATAGAGAGTTAAATATGATTGATTACTGAGTTATATAGGTATGTGACATGCTCGTGCTCAGCTCTATTCCCTCTTTTAAGGGTGACGATTCTTTTTGATGGATTGGAGCGGGTATTACCGCAAGCTGGTGGGCCAGAGTTATGGATTGGCCGGGTTCGAGTGTCTTAAATGCCCGGATGGTTGTAGTTGGCTGTAACTGATAAAAGCCATCGGAATACCAGCCTAGCCTCGATGGTTCAATCTGACCTGTTACGGCTTCGGTTTTAATTTGGGCGTCTATTATCAGATTAACTTGCCGAGATGTATCGGGATGAGTTAACGTAAAGGTGTTTAGACTGTCGACCTTAGCCTCAATATTCGGCCCCAGGTGGAACATAACCTCCAGGAGTCGAGCCTGCTGCCCATAATTTTCGACTGAATCCGTTACGTGTAGGGTATCACTTATCCGATCGAAGACAAACGAGCGACTGTGTCGACAGTGCAGTTTCTTGTAACCGTTATGAGTGGCCGTCAACTCATCGCTCAGGTCCGTAGAATTGGCATGCAGCACCTGCGTTTTATAGTGATCGAGCCACAGCAACGCGCCTGCCTGGAGTGCCTGATTTTGACCATCTATACAAACCGTATTATGGGCGCGCGTACTTACAAAATAATTCCGCCAGTCGGGATCAGTTTGATATGAATATGTACCAGGATCAGCTATGAATACGTGACCATCAACATGCATCAGAAAAGAAAGGGCATCGGCATGACCATGGGCCGCAATAGACAGAAATCCTAGTGGGGCGGTATCGGCATGAATATAAATTTCATGTGGCTGAGCCTGGTCTTCAACTAGTTCCTGTTTTCGGCTAATAAAATGTCCTTCGTCGGGATAAAATACACTGCTAAGCCGGTTATGCTGCGTTGGGACATGTTCAAAGGCTAACTGCCCAGCCGGGCCAAACAAGACGTAGTTCTTTAAATCGAATCGGGGAGTTTTGCCCCAGCCCACCGACCGCTGTTTAA
>JAQBNX010000711.1 GCA_028288385.1 Spirosoma sp. | reverse complement strand
CGGCAAAGGCGGCGGCTGTTGACGGAACAGATCATCGCCGCTGGTTTCGGGCACAATGCCGATGCGGCGCGTGTGCGGATTGGTCATCTGGAAGGCTTCCACCGCGCCAACGTGTTTCCGGTAATCTACCCCGAGCACGCCGCCGATATCCTGTGGACGCTCGACTTTGACGGCATCCGTGCCAATGCGACGGCCATGCCGAAGAAGCGCGGGCGGCTGCGGTGGTTGCTCGCGCATCACGGCTATCTGCCGGATGCCTTCCTCGCAGAGTTGGCGGGGTATTCCTCTCGATCCGTAGAGCGGGCAAGGACAGAGGGAACGGACAAAATGTCGGGTGTAAGTTATAAAGGAAGTCCGGTAGGCAGCACCGGGGTAGGCAGCACCGGGAGAGATGCCCTGGCCAACACGGCCCACGAAGGCACGGTGGCCCGTCATGTGTGAACCCGTGACCATCATCGCGGGCGTGGGTTTGGCAATCTCAGCGGCCGGCGCCGTCGCAGCCCACCAAAGCGCCGAAGCATCGTCCTCCGCATCGGCCTCGGCCGGCGTGTCAGGGCAGATCGCCAACATGCGCGACCGCAGCGCCACCATCGCCTACCAAAACCAAACCTACGCGCAGGACATCCAGTACGCCAACGATATGCTGGAGTGGTCCAAGCAAGAATGGGATCGCCAACTCGTCTACCACTCGGAAGCCACGAAGGCGGTCGAGAAGAACACCCTGGCCCAGGTTGCGCAGGTGATGCTCCGTCAGGTGGAGGAGGATATGTCCACCATCCTCCAGGGCACTGAGGTCCGTAAGCAGGGCACGGTCGTCCGAGCGTCCATCAGGGCACGCAGCGGGGATCGCGGCGTGGAAGGTAACTCCGTGGATGCCATCCTGGATGACGTGACCCGGCAGGAGGGCGAAGTCCTCACCGTGCAGGACATGAACCGCTCCGCGACACAGCGGCAGTTAAATCGTGAGGCCATCGCCCTTGACGCTCAGGGCGATCAGAACCTCGCCAACCTGTCCGTCAAAACCTTCGCGCCGTCCACGCAAATCCGCACCCCCGGCACCACGGCGTCCGTGCAGCAAGCGGCCCCTGTCATGGGTCCAAGCACGGCGGTCCTCACTGCCAACCTCGCGGGTTCCGTGGGCAGTGCCGTGTCCAACTACTCTGTCATGAGCGGGCAAAAAGTGTCCGACACCGTGAACGACATCGGCAAATGGGCGGGAAGGCAGTTCATCATCCCGCCGGGCGCGGGGGGCTGACACCGCCGGTCCGCCACCGAGCCGGCGCGGCTGCATCCGCAAAGGTGCAGTCGGCTGCACCTCGGGGGGAGCCTCATGGGCGACCTTGAAGTTTTGCGGCGAAAATCTGAGTGCCTACCCCCGGAACGGCGTGGCGCAGATACCCCCCGTGCCCCCGGTGGGATGGCGCTTCGTCGTAGCCTTGTGCTTTGACTACCCCATCATCCTCCCCTCTCATATCACCTTCGCAATGGGGGCGTGGCTATGGGACCGCTGGATGCTGTTCGGGAAGCCTATGGCGCCTCTGACGGATTGCTGCGCGACTTACTGCTGATAGTCGGCGCCTGCATCTTCGTCTGCATCCTCGGCGGGTTCTTGGCGATGCTGCGGGATGTGTTGCCCCATCCGCGTGTGTGGCCCGTGATAGCCGGCGCCTTCGCCTTCTGGCCGCTTGCGTTGTCGGGGCGCCCCGGTGCCGCCGTGGCTGCCTGCCTGGGCGGGGTTGTCTGCCACGCACTTCTTGGGAGCAAGCAAGCGGTGGGCGAGAAGAGCGTCATATCCCTCGGCTCGCCTGCCAGCGAACTTCCCCGAAGCTAGCCGTTCGCCCCAATCGTCATGACATTAACAGAGCAACGCTCGTTGATCGGTTCTTGACACGGCAGGAATGGGCGGCGCAGGTTAAGTGCGACATCGCAAGGGATGCTTGCACCAATGAAGACCGCCACCGAACCACGCACCTTCGTTGCCTACCTGCGCGTCTCTACCAATCAGCAGGGGCGCAGCGGCCTCGGCCTGGAAGCGCAGCAGGCGGCCATTGATGCCTTCCTGCGGCCTGGGGATCGGCTCTTGACGCCGCCCTATGTCGAGGTGGAGAGCGGCCGGAAGGCTGACCGACCCAAGCTCCGCGAGGCCATTGCCCGCTGCCGGGCGACGGGAGCGGTGTTGCTCGTGGCGAAGCTGGATCGGCTGTCCCGCAACCTTCCGTTCCTCCGCAGCCTGATTGACGGGGACGTTGGGGTGGCCTTCGGGGACATGCCACATGTTCCGGCTGGCGCAATGGGCCGCTTTATCCTGACGCAGATGGCGGCCGTAGCGGAGTTGGAGGCGGGGCTGATCTCGGAGCGCACGAAGGCCGCCCTGGCCGCTGCCAAAGCCAGGGGAACGAAACTCGGCGGGGACAGGGGACACCGCCCTGAGACGCCACCTGACCCCAAGGTGGGAGGGTGTGCATCCGGCGCTGCCCGGTCCCAAGCTGCCGACCGCGCTGCGTTCCGGTTGCTGCCCGTGATTGCGGAGATACGGGCGGTGGGTGCCACCTCGCTGCATCAACTTGCTGCCGCCCTAACAGAGCGCAGTATTCCGTCTCCTGGCGGCACTGCATGGACTGCCACGGCAGTGCGGCGGACGCTGGCGCGGGCGCAGAGGGTGACGTCCTGATGCCCGCCCACGGCTCCCGCCACCATCGTCAGTCGGCGCACCTCCGCTTGCAGGCGAAGCCTCCGGCACCCCGCTCCGCCACCGCCACCGGAGCAGCCTCGCACGATCCTCTGGAATGGCTGGCGGCCCGCCTCCCATTCCCTCTTCTGTTGCTGGCTCTGCCCTTCGTTACCGTTGGACTGACGGCGGTATGCTTGTATGCGGGCCTCCGTTACCGGTTTTGGGACACAGCCTTCGGGATGGCCGGCTGTGGGACTTTCGTGTGGTTCTTCCTGGCCTACCTCGGGCTGGCATGACGCTACAGGTGCAATGGGCTGCACTCGTCGCGGCTACCTTCGAGATTGGAGCCCGAGAGGGAGGGGAGATGTTGTTTTTTCAAGCACTCAACTCCCACCTGCGGGAAA
>JAQBNX010000559.1 GCA_028288385.1 Spirosoma sp. | reverse complement strand
ACGTAATTATAAACGCATGTAGGCTTTACAGGTTGATGCGCCTTGGTCGCATTTTATTCGGACACGATAAGCTGCTTGAAATCGTAAGGAAAATTTGTTAGTAAAAATATTTTCCTCTTCCTTTGTCATGGAAAATTATACAAGATTTATATTTTCCATGGCAAGCTCTTATGAAAGACGAAATCTTACAATCATCCCTAAACATGTGCTTACGGTATGGCATTCGTCAAATGTCCATTCAGAAGCTAGTTGAGTCGCTAAACATCTCCACGAAAACGGTTTATAAGTATTATAAAAATAAAGAAGAGCTTCTGGAAGCTGTTTTGTATCGCTACCACGGCGAACAATACCAAATGCTGGAAAACCTCCCTTCAAGGGAAAACGCGGCCTGTCTCTTTTTTACGATCTG
This sequence comes from Spirosoma sp., assembly GCA_028288385.1. Taxonomy (GTDB): domain Bacteria; phylum Bacteroidota; class Bacteroidia; order Cytophagales; family Spirosomataceae; genus Spirosoma. Next base: position 5,584 of record JAQBNX010000559.1, on the reverse strand, counting down.
GCAAATTGCCATGGACAATGAGTACCAGATCAATAAAGTCTTCTACGAGGATCTTCACGATTACTACCCCGAGCTGGAACAGAAAGTGAATGCCGTTATTGCGCAAAAATTTGAGCAGTATTTTCTGTCCGTTATTCACCAGGCCATCGACGAGGAGGCCTTTCGTGACGACATTCTTCCCGAGGTTGCGCTACGTAGTGTGCCGGTGCTTCATCGGGCTGCTGTTCGGACCGAAGCGTTTAACCGGTTTGGTTTATCGGCCCAGGCATTAATGATCCATACGACCGGCCAATACATCCGAAGTCTTTGCACGCCGAACGGGCTTCAAGCCGTAGACGAGCATATACAGGCGTCGCTGACAACGCCCGTTACCCAATAAAGGCGTTGCCCGAATGAGCACCTGCCTAAAGCCTTTCCTAGCAAAACGGATGGGCTTTATAAACCCAACCGATGAAACGAGCACCTATGCAATTAATCCGTTTTCTTTCCGTCGTGATTTGGCTGACAACCGGTTATTCGTTCCTTGTTCAGGCGCAGAACAACTTGCCGCAACAGAGTGCGGAACTGGCTAAAAAATACACCACCAAAGACACGCTGTTTAGCCAGCCTTACGTGGATATGGATGAGTGGCGGGATAAACCGGTGCGCCATCGGTATGTACATGGTGGTTTTAAGGGAACCGACGCTCGTTTCTCGTTTTACTTTCCACCGAAAGAAACCTATCAGGGCCACTTTTTTCACTACATCACGCCCTTTCCCGACAATGAAAATTTATCACAGGGAGCCTCCGGCGAGGAAGACAAGATTGGCTTTTCTGTCACGCATGGTGCTTACTTTATTGAAACCAATGCAGGAGGCAAGATCGACTTTGCCAAGCCACGAGCCAGGGATGCGAGCATTGGTGCCTACCGGGCCAATGCGGCATCGGCTGAGTATTCCCGGGTGATAGCTGCCCAGCTCTACGGGGGTAAGCGTCCGTTCGGCTATGCCTTTGGGGGCAGTGGCGGGGCTTATCGGACGGTAGGGGGCATTGAGAATACGGAGGGCGTTTGGGATGGCGTCGTGCCCTATGTGCTGGGTTCACCGATGGCTATACCCAACGTCTTTACGGTTCGGATGCATGCCATGCGGGTATTGCACGATAAATTTCCTCAGATCATTGATGCCCTCGAACCAGGGGGCAGTGGCGACATGTTTGCCGGGTTGAATCAGGAAGAAAAAGAAGCCTTACAGGAGGTAACCAAAATGGGATTTCCGCCCCAGTCCTGGTTTGGATACAAAACCATGGGTATTCATGGGTTTCTAGTGCTGTATCAAAGTATTGTCGGAATCGATCGGTCCTATTTCGACAAGGATTTTTGGAACTCCCCCGGCTATTTGGGGGCCACCGCACCGGCCTCCCTGCTGAAAGCCCGTATTCAGCAGATCAGTACCATAAAGGCCGGTATTACGGGTGACCAGGCGGTAACGTTAGGCTTGACCAAGGCGATATCAGCGCAGGACCGGGGCACGGCCGATGCGGCCTGGAAAAGCCTGGGGGGGGTGGAAGGGGCCATGCCCGTTGCGTTTCAATTGCAAAACGAGTTGCCCGACATTAACTTTATGGGGGGTGACCTGCTCATTAAAACCGGAGCCGCAGCCGGTAAGACCCTACAGCTTACGAAGATTTCGGCTGACAAGGTTGTACTTGGCCCGGTCGATCCGGCCCTGCTGGCTCAGGTAAAACCGGGCGACAGCGTACAAGTGGACAATTCTAACTTTCTGGCGGTACAAACCTATCACCGGCATCAGGTACCCGACAAAGCGTATTCCGTATATAACCAGTTCCGGGACACCACCGGGAAGCCAATTTACCCCCAGCGTCCCATGCTCCTAGGCCCCCTTTTTACTCAGGGAGCAGCTGGTGTATTACCGACGGGTAAATTCAAAGGAAAGATGATTCTGCTTGAATCACGCTGGGACCGGGAAGCGTTTGCGTGGCAGGCGGACTGGTACCGTTCCCGCGTAAAGGAGAATTTAGGCGACAAAACCGATCAGAATTTTCGGCTCTGGTACACCGACCATGCCCTGCATGGAGACATACCCCTTGAGGATGATCCCACCCGGACGGTCAGTTACCTGGGCGTGCTTCAGCAGGCGCTGCTGGACCTGAGTGCCTGGGTTGAGAAAGGCATTGAACCAGCCCCCTCCACCCGCTATACGATCGTTGAGGGGCAGGTCGTCCTTCCCGCTACGGCAGACGAGCGCTGGGGTATTCAGCCCGTAGTTAGCGTGCTGGCTAATGGCGGCAAACGAGCCGTGGTAAAAGTGGGGCAAGCGGTTAGCTTCACCGCCGAGATAGCCGTGCCTAAAAATAAGGGTAAAGTAGTGACGGCGGTCTGGAATTTCGAGGGCTTACCGAGTGGCTTTGACACAACTGATTTTCATGGCTGGAACTTTGATACCTCGGATGCCTTTCCCGTACCTGCTCAGGTCAAGCCGTCCGATAAAACCGGTTCCCGCGCACAGGTCAAGTCGACGCACACCTTTACCAAACCAGGCACCTACTTCCCAACCCTTCGCGTAGCGGCTCAACGGGAGGGCGATGCGAAAACCCGATTTACGCGTATCCAGAATCTGGACCGGGTTCGAGTCGTTGTTGAGTAGGGACAAAAAGTAAACTACGTAACATTTTAACATTTAGCTGATATGAAAAAAGCAAGTATTCTTTTCCTATTCCTGTTTGTCGGGATTGCCTATTCCGGTTATTCGCAAACGACTACCCCTTCTGATTTCTTTTCAGGTAAATGGGAAATCAGTGCCGTAAAAACCCCCGTAGGCGATGTAAAATTTACGACTGATTTAGTCCGCAGGGCGGGTAAACTGACGGGAGAATTGACGAATACGACTGATATCAGCCAAGCCAAACGCCCCCTCATCCGCGTCGAGGAGAAGGGCGATAAACTGGTCATGTACTTTGAGTCGTCCCAGGGAGGGGAGATTCCCATTGACCTCACGAAAGTAGATAACGATAACCTGAAAGGTACCTTGTCTACGTTCGATGCGGCCGCCAAAAGGCTAAAACCTTAAAGAAAGTCTGACCTGATGAGGGTGGTTCTACTCTATTCAGGGACGAGTAAATAGGGCACTGCTTTCTTCATCCAATGCCTGGTTAATTCATCGGCAAACCCGTAAAAACATGTTATTTTTTCGTAACGTACCCCCGAAATAAATTCTTCCGTACCAGTGCCTTAGCCTTTCCATGCCGCTCCTGAGTAAGGTTAACGCCTTCGCTAAGCCCATGAAAAATATGGGGCTTCAACTCTATACCCTCCGCAACGAGTTGGGTTAAGACCCTGAAGGAACGCTAAAAAAGTGGCTCCTCAGGATTGCAGAACCGCCGATGATTACAAAAAGATTGCGGATCTGTTCAATCAATCGGGTGAAGTGTGTGAAAAGGCTTGCATTAAGTTTGGCTACCACAACCACCAACGCTCTGGCGCTCCGGTTTGAATTTCAAGCTTTGTACGGCCAATACCGTATGAGCTTATTCTCAAAGGAACCCATCCTAAGCTTGTGAAAATGGAACTAGACCTGTACTGGACTACCCATGCGGGCCTTAATCTAGCCGCTTTATTTAAGGCCAATCCAGGTCGCTTTCCGCTCGTGCACCTGAAAGATATGGGTAAGACCGAGAAACGTGAATTTGCCGAAGTAGGCCCAGGCCGATTGACTTCCTGCGCATTCTGGATGCTCATAAGCTATCAGCTATAAAAAATTACTTTGTGGAACAGGATGCCGTTACTTAAGGCACTCCTCCGGAAGCCATTGCGACTAGCTTTCTAAACGTACAAAATCTATGGATGTAACCCACCGGTACCTTAAGCTATCCAAACGGTAGTTTGATCAATATATCCGGTTGCTTGGCTGAAGAAGGCTTATTGGATAGGAAGATGGAGAGGCCCAGGTATAATGGGGTAGTTGCCTGGCATTACGTATTAGCACTATGCATAGTAAAACATGGTCGCTTGTCCGCTGTTTATGCCTCCTCTTTAGCCATGGAGCGTTGACGGCCTTTAACGCCCTGAAGTTTAGCTGGGTAACCCAGGAGAGCTACAACGATGTGCCCCGTCTCTTGCATGATCCTCTTTACCGGATGAATGTGGGCGTTATTTTTGTTAACCCCAGCACTACTAAAATTGAGCACCGTATGCGAGTCATTGTTGACGAACTAAGTTTCTATGAATCAGCTGGTCAGCTCTCAATGGCCACCCGGACGATTGAGGATTCGGTTAATATTTTCCTTGTAGAATTCGCCCACTGGAATCTCCTTTTCACCAATACAGACGAAATCCCGTTTGACGGCCGTAATTTTTCGAAGAGCGACCAGATAAGATTTATGCGTACGGACAAAGGCTGACTCGGGCAGCTTTTCTTCCATCGCTTTGATAGACATGCGGGTTAGCACGGGTTTAGGCACCGAGGAAATATTAATCTTGATATAGTCTCCTAACCCCTCGATGTAGGTAATATCGGATACCTCAATTTTTACCTGTGTGTATTCGACAGGAACAAAAAAATCGGCCGGTTCCTGGGCGGGTACGGACACCGGACCCTGTTGCAGGCGAAACAATTCATACGCTCGATTGCAGGCTTTTAAGAAACGCTCGAAACGGAAGGGCTTGACTAAATAATCGACCACTTGTAATGAATAACCTTCCAGCGCATACTGTTCGTAGGCCGTAACCAGAATGACTAAGGGTGGCTTACCCAGCGACTGAAGAAACTCAAACCCACTTAGGCGTGGCATCTGAATGTCCAGAAAGATGAGGTCGATGGATTGGGTTTGTAAGACGGCATTCGCTTCCAGGGCATTTTTACAGCTTGTTATCAAGTCTAAAAAAGGAATCTGTCGAATCGTGTCTTCCAGCAGTTCACGAACGAGTTGTTCATCATCAATCACCAGACAACGCATCAGGATAGAGACAGGGTTAAAGTAACGGCAAACCAGTTATCCGTAACAGAAATGAGTAATGTGTTCGTATTCGGGTAAATCAGGTTTAATCGAGCCCGGAGATTAGCTAGGTCTATACCTCGATTATCATCGGTCTGACTCGCCGAATCAGCATCGAACCTATTTCGTACGGTAAATACTAACGCGTGTTTTCTGACCGACAAGTGAATCTGAATCTGAGGATTTTCAAGCACACAAACGCCATGCTTAAACGCGTTTTCGACTAACGGAATCAATAGCATCGGTTCAATTTGGTAGGGATAGTCTGCATGATCTACCTCGATCTGACACGTAATGGGCACTTGCTGGCCAAACCGAAGTTTCTGTAAGTCAATATAGCTTTTGAGGTAATCATTTTCTTTTTGAAGGCTAATTTTTCGGTCCTGCACATCATATAGCATGTACCGCATCAGATCAGACAGCATCAGCAGGGAAGGCTCCAGTTGCTCCGATTTCTTGCGGGCTAGGGAAACCAGATTGGTTAAAACATTAAACAAAAAATGGGGGCTGATTTGCGCGCGAAGAAACGTCAACTCAGCTCGTAGTTGCTCGGCCTGCTGTTGGGTATGTTGGTGCTCGGCTTTCCGTTGA
>JAQBNX010000557.1 GCA_028288385.1 Spirosoma sp. | reverse complement strand
GATAGTTTCTATAACTATTTAGACCAGGGTTTTCCCAAAGACGTAGCGCTGCAACGCGCCAAGCAGGACTGGCTTGCTACCGCTGGAGGAGGAGCCCAATTGCCTAATTACTGGGCTGGACTAATTTTGGTTGGTGCCACGGAACCACTCGATCGGCCCACCCACTGGCCCTGGTTTGCAGGTGGCACGTTGCTATTGCTTGGAGCAGGTGGATTTTGGTGGCGTCGCAGGAACCGGTTTAAGCCAGTACCTTCATCGCTTCGGACAGCCTGAACACTTCCTTTAGGCAACTTGCCGTTAATACGGCATCTTCCAGGGCATTATGAAATCCATCTTCGCGGGTGAATCCAAAATAACCGGCAATGGCCGTCAGGCTAAGCCGTTCGGGCGTTTTGCGTCCATTGGCTTTCAAAACGCGGAACGTGAAATAGCCTAAAGTGTGAAGGTCGAGCAGGACACGTGAGTAAGGCCACTTCATTTTCTCGTAGCGGTACGCTTCCTTAAGAAAATTGATGTCGTTAATTACACTCTGCCCGCAAATAATGACGTCGCGAAGAAAAGGCGTCCGGTCTAGTTGGCCTTTGGGTACCCGCAAGCCGAGTTGACTGCAAATCCATTCTTCCAGTTCCGACAGCACGTCATAAATCATTGGGGCATCTTCCAGGTCGGCTAGGGATAAGTTATGGATCTTCTCAGAGGAGGATGAGAAGGCTTCTTTATTCTCTGGGTACACATTGGTCAGGTACTGCCCCTTCTCAATCCAGTTGTCGTCAAAGAGCACCGCCCCAATCTGAATAATTTCGTTGTAGTCCGGCTCTGGGCCGGTCATTTCGAGGTCAAGAACCAAATAAGGCATAGAGTGAGTACGTAGATTTTGCCCCAATGCTAACGTATTTACCCCAAAACATAAACTGAAAAATTATAGACTAATTTTTCAGTTGTAGAACAAACGAGTGCTGTTTTCGGTTTTACTATTAACTACATCACAAAGCCCTGACAGTCACACTGCCGGGGCTTTGTGCGTTGTAGACTAATTGCCTCGAATGAGCCAATGCATTTATTGCTTCTTTACTTTTGACAAATAACACATTCCTCCTTTTCCATGATTGATATTGGTCGCATGAATACCCTCATTGCCCGGCGCATCACCAGCATTGGCTTTTACCTGGGCGACCCAGACACCGATGCAGGTGATCCGACCGATGATATTCTACTGCCCAGAAAATACGTGCCTGAATCCCTGTCGGTTGGTGATACCATCGAGGTATTTGTGTACAAGGACTATGACGACCGTCCCATCGCTACCACGCTGACTCCTCATATCCTGCGCGACGAGTTTGCGCCCCTGCCGGTCGCGGCTGTATCCAGCGTAGGGGCATTTTTAGAGTGGGGGTTAGAAAAACACCTGCTTGTACCTTATCGCGAACAAAGCCATCCGCTGGAAGTGGGGCAGTGGTGTGTAGCATACATGTATCTCGATGAAGAAACCGCCAGGTTAGTTGCGTCAACCAAAGTGAACCGTTTCCTAGACGATGACGTAACGGATCTGCTCGAAAACGATCCCGTCGATTTGCTGGCTTACGAGATAACTGATCTGGGCGTCAATGTTATCATTAACGACCGCCACAAAGGACTGCTGTACCACAGTGAGGTTTTCCGGCCGGTAGCGGTGGGGGACCGGATGCCGGGTTTTATCAAGCGCGTTCGCGACGATGGGTTGGTCGATGTGAGCCTGCAGCCCATTGGTTTCCAAAAGGTAGAACCCAGCGCTCAGGTTATTCTGGATGCCCTAAAAGCCAGAAACGGGTTTCTGCCCCTGACTGACCATAGCGATCCAAAGGCCATCTACGAAACGCTGGAGATGAGCAAAAAAACCTTTAAGAAAGCAATTGGTACGCTGTATAAAGAGCGGAAAATTGTGCTTCAAAAGGACGGAATCGCGCTTGTCTGATGTAGCATAATTCAGGCCCGCACGTCGTTCCACTCCACTGTCTTCATTACTCTGCGGATATCCCCGCTTACCTGCTGAATGAAGTGAAGGTGTTCGCTTAGAGGCCGGTCATCGGGGGGCGGGCCTAAAACGTCCAGGCTGGATTGGCTGGCTGATGAGGAGTCGGTGGTCAATGTTTCAGTTGGTGCGCCAAGCTGCCGCAAAGCGTCAGTCAGGGTAGCCAGGGCACGCTTAACCGGTCGAAGCAAACCAGGTGGGTGAGGAGTTGGCTCGGCCATCAGTAAGGCCGATGTCACGGTTGCCACGTTAGCCGATAGGATGTGATTCAGCACCACTAATTTATAAATCGCTTTTTCATTACGTTGTTTATGCTTCGGTTCCGACACCATCCGCTGAAAGGCAGCGGCCAGATTGGCCGATGTGACGTAAACTTCTTTGCGGGCCAGTTTATAATTGACCACGCTGATTCGCCGACCCGACAGGCCGTCAATGAGCAATTGTACGTAGCGAATGTTGGCCTCTACAACATCACGAAGGGGATTGATAATCTGATGCGACTCCCAGTTAGGAAACAGCAGGTAACCCGAGGCCAGGGCAATGATGCCACCGAGCAACGTATCGAGCAGTCGCTCGCCCGCTACCGTGAGGTATCCGATGCCTAAGAAACTGAAAACGATGAGCAGAAATGGCGTTACGCATACAACCATCACGATGTAATTGACTCGCTGGGAGCTATACGTACCAATCATAAATAAGACCAGAAAAACGAACTGCACCGTTTTGTTGGGTATGAAAGTCAGAATGACCACCCCTATTATGCCACCAACAAACGTCCCGATGATACGCTCCTGATTGCGTTGTTTGGTCAGGCTGAAAGCGGGTTTTAGAATAACCAGGATTGTCAATAACACCCAGTAACTATAGTGGGCATAGGGCAAAAATTTTGTCAGCACAAAGCCTGCCAGCAGGGCGAGAGCCACGCGCACCGAATGCCGAAAGGCTGACGAGTCGAGAGTGAGATTATCGCGAAACGAAGGCCAGTTAATGGTTTGGTGCGACACGAACCGGCCGTATTCCAGTGGCTCTTTCTGTACACTATCTACGGGAGCAGTGAGATTTGCCTGAATTGTAGCGACCCGCTGACTCAGGTTACGAAGGCTAACCAACACTTTTTTTAGAACAAGGGTATAGCCTTCGCCGATATTGAGTTGATCAAGCCGATCAATCTGCTGCTTTAATTCAGCCAGTGCTGGCGTCAGGTCGATGGGTGGACGCGTGGAAGTCGACGACTGAATAGCCAGGCCGAGGTGGTCAATTTCGTCGGCCAGTTGCCGAATCAGCCGGGCTACGGTCGGTAAAATGGCTGACTGGCCAAACCGCTCCCGAATGCTGGAGTAATCGTAGTACATGGCCATGATTTGCTCGTAAAGGTCCATGACGCTTGAAAAAGTCAGCAATAACAGGCGGCTTGTATTGTCTGATTCGGCCATAAACTGGCGGCTCTTGAACAGCAACTCCCGCACGGCATCCTGTTGTTCGGTCACGACTACCTGCTGAGCTACTAACCGCCGGTAGTTGGCATCGAGGTCAGAATGCATGGCATAGAAATCAGCCTTTATGGTCATCAGTTTGGCTATTTCGTGGATGCACAGGCCCAGAGCCCGCTGGGCCGGGCGGTAGGGGCGGAGCTGCGAGATGACCAGGCTGATGAGCATGTACCAGGTACCGCCCGCCAGAATCAGTCCGCTTTCGCGCACAACACCGAGTGCGTCGAATGGGCGATCGAGCATAAGCACCATGATCAGCAGCGCTGCCGTGCCAACCGACGTAGCTCGATTGGTATAAACCGACAGCATGGAGAAGACGAACCCGAATAAGCCGATTTCAAACCCAAGCGTAATGCTGTTCATCCGGGCAAATCCCGTTACGAGCGTAACAAAAGCCCCAATGAGTACCGTAGCGGCCATGCCGTTACGTCGGTGCTGCACGGGTCCGGGGGCGTCGCTCAGGCTCACACTCAGTGCGCCAATAGACAGGGCCATGCCCGTTGCGAGTTGACCAATCTGCGCCAGCAGGAGCGAGGGCAGCAGAACGGATAAGGTAATACGTAGTCCGTCGGAAAAATGCTGGCTGGACAGAAAATAGCTTACCTGCCGGGTGCGTCTGTTCATGCCGGTTCTCTCTGTTTAATAGCGAAATCCAGGATTCACGTCCGCTATCAACTTGTTGGCTTACCACAGTAGTATGGTTGTATGGTGCATTATAACACCCTATTGGCAAAAACGCTTTTCGCTTACGGGAATAAGTTATGTTTTACCGATTACAGAGGGCTTCCAACTCTTTTAACTCCAGCATGAGCGTCCACTGCTCGGAGTCGAGCCACTGTCGGATGTTCATATCAATCAGATCTTTATCCAACGCATAGTCGAGACCGTTCATAACCTGGCTGTGTTTTTCGGGTGAGTAACCCACACGCAGGTAATAATCGGCCAGCCATTGTTTCTTATCGGTATTGATTAATGAAAAGGTTTCGCCAGTGTTAGTGCCGCGCAGGTAAATAGGATAAGCGTTCCAAAACTCAAGACCCGCCTGGTCGCGATCCTGCTGAAAAAGATCCTGTCCGATGGCATCGGTCAGCACAAAGAAATCGAGGTAATAAGCGCCTGTTTTATTAAGATTAAGAATATAACCCCGGTTCTCCAGATCAAGAATTTCTTCCGAACCAAACCCCGGCCCTTCCTGACAGAATTTGTACATAGCCGCATACTGCCGGGCGTGGGTTAAAAACAGGAAAACATATTGACTGGGGTTTATATTATTATTCGACAACTCATTCATGTTGATTGATAGTTTATCCATTTATTGTACAAGTTATGTTTTTGAAAACTATTGTTATTAACTGTACAATCGAATGCCGGCAGTTTATAATTCCGTTAAAAATATATTATACGGAAGTAAAATTAGGTATATGGGGCAAATGGTTATTCATCCAGTTCCTGAATACGAACCAGATGCCGCCCTCCCTCAAAAGGAGTATCAAGCCATATCTGGACAATGCGAAGGGCCATTTCCTCCGTCATCATACGCTGGCCAAGGGAGATTACGTTAGCGTCGTTGTGCTGCCGCCCCAGCCGGGCCGACTCCTCATTCCAGCATAAGGCGCACCGAACGCCCCGAACGCGATTAGCAGTCATAGCTTCGCCATTGCCGGAGCCACCCAGTACAACGCCCCGCTCCACGTCACCCGCAGCAACGGCTTCGGCAACGGGCCGGATGAAGCGTGGGTAGTCGACTGGTGCTTCAGAATCGGTGCCTTTGTCCATGACCTCGTGGCCAAGGCCGGTCAGGTATTGTTTGATGGCTTCTTTGTACTGGTAGCCGGCATGGTCGGAGCCAATGGCAATTTTCATAAGACAAATGGGTAAGGTTGGGTCGCACGGGTGGCCAATAGCCTCCTGCGGGAGTCGATGTCTATGACCAAACCACAAACGTCCAAACTTGTTCGGGTCTGCCAGCCTCGGTATCTTGCAGCCATATTCAGTCTGACGACCTCCTGACTTTCGATGATTCCATCCACCAACCAGCGGCCCGGAGCTACGGTGCTGTTCATTTTCGGCGGCAGCGGAGATCTTAATCTGCGCAAACTTACCCCTGCTCTCTACAATCTGTTTATTGACAAGTACCTGCCAGACCGGTTCGCCGTGGTTGGCCTTGGCCGCAGCCAGTATACGGACGATAGCTTCCGCGACCGGCTAAAGGAAGGCGTTCAGTCGTTCTCCCGGCGTAAAGACGGCCCGTGGGATACATTCGCCCCTGCTATTACGTACCTACAGATGGACGCGGGCGATGCGGGTTCATACGCCAAACTCCCGGATTTTGTCGGCGGCAAAGAACAGGAATGGGGTGAGCGGCCCAACGTAGTGTTTTACCTGGCCGTGGCTCCGCAACTTGTGCCGGGCATTGCGGAGAATCTCGGTGAACTGCAACTGTGTGGCGATACGTCGCACGTTCGGATTGTGGTCGAAAAACCGTTTGGGCATGACCTTAAAACAGCCGTTGAACTAAACGCCCTCCTCGGTGGGCTGTTTGCCGAGGAACAGATTTACCGCATTGACCACTACCTCGGCAAAGAAACCGTGCAGAACATTCTGGCGTTGCGCTTTGCTAACTCCTTGTTCGAGCCAATCTGGAACCGCCGTTACGTCGAATACGTCCAGATTACGGCCGCCGAAACGGTGGGTCTGGAAGGGCGCGGTGGCTATTATGAAGGCTCCGGTGCGTTGCGCGACATGATTCAGAATCACCTGCTTCAGATGCTGTGCATGGTGGCAACCGAAGCGCCCGTTAACTTCGATGCCAACGAAGTGCGTAACAAGAAAGTGGACGTCCTGAATGCCATCCGCCGAATAAAGCCCGAGCAGGTTAAGGACGTAGCGGTGCGCGGCCAATATGGTGCCGGCTCGGCAAAAGGGAAAGATTTGCCTGGTTACCGGGAAGAAGAAGGCGTGAAGCCCGACTCGGCAACCGAGACGTTTGCGGCCGTAAAACTCTATGTCGACAACTGGCGTTGGGAAAATGTTCCATTTTACCTCCGGACCGGTAAAGCACTGCCCGAAAAGGCAACGGTCATCTCCATCCAGTTCAAGGCTGCGCCCGATTTTGCCTTCCCCGACGAAGCGACACAAACCTGGCAGTCGAACCACCTGACGATTGGTATTCAACCGGCCATGGATATCCGGCTGGGGTTCCAGGTCAAGCGCCCTGGTCAGACCTTAGCCATTGACCCGGTTGAAATGGTTTTCAGCTACCGCGATGCCTATGATGGGCAGGACCCCGAAGCCTACGAAACGCTGCTGCTGGACGTAATGACCGGCGACGCTACGCTGTTCATGCGGGCCGATCAGGTCGAAGCCGCCTGGAAGGTAGTAACGCCAATTCTGGAAGCCTGGGAATGCGAAGCCCCCACCGACTTCCCCAACTACGCACCCGGTTCGTGGGGACCTGAAGCCGCCAACGCATTAGTTGAAAAGGATGGCTTCCAGTGGACGACCAAATAAGCCCATAACGTATGAATACCGATAGGACAGCAACGCAAATGGGTGCTCGTTTCGTCGACGATACAAGCCTGCCGTGGGAGACGGTAGGCGAAGGTGTGAAACGTAAGATTATGACCTACGACGCCAACCTGATGATGGTGAAAGTTGCCTTTGAAACGGGCGGGATCGGAGCGGCACATAGCCATTTACATACGCAGATGTGCTACGTCGAGAGCGGGGTATTTGCCATTACCATTGCCGACAAAACACAAACGTTGCGCCCGGGCGATGCCTTTTACGTTCCGTCGAATGTTTGGCACGGAGCCGTTTGTGAAGAAGCCGGTGTGCTGGTCGATGTGTTTACGCCCATGCGCGAGGATTTGCTATAAAGCTGTTTCCAGATAGACTGAGTGTATGCAACTGATTGTTAAGAAAAACCCCGCCGATCTGGCTAAAGCAGCTGCTGATTTTATCGCCAAGCGCATTAAAGACGTCCTGAAAAAGCAGGATCGGTTCACGCTGGCCCTCTCGGGTGGCAGTACGCCTAAAACTCTGCACGAACTGCTGGCCAAGTCCCCTTACGTCGATCAGATTCCGTGGCTGCAACTGCATATCTTCTGGGGCGACGAACGTTACGTGCCCATCGAGGACGAACAGAGCAATGCCGGCATGGCCTATGATACGTTGCTGGGCCATGTATACACCCCCGAAGATCAGATCCACGTCTGGCGCACCGACCTTGAACCAGCAGCGGCTGCCCAAAATTATGCGGATATTCTGCACACCTATTTTGGCGAGAGCGGGCCAACATTCGACCTTGTTCTATTGGGTATGGGCGACGATGGGCATACACTCTCGCTGTTTCCCGGAACTGAGGTTGTCCATGAGCAAACCGCCTGGACAAAGGCGTACTTTCTCGATCAGCAAAATATGTATCGCCTGACTCTTACAGCCCCCATTGTAAACCGGGCGTCATGCGTCCTGTTTCTGGTAGCAGGTCCCAAAAAAGCCGCGCCATTACGAGAGGTGCTGGAGGGCGAGTATCAACCCGATACGTATCCTGCACAGGTTATCAGGCTATCGGAGGGGGAGTTGATCTGGATGGTCGATGAAAAAGCCGCTACGAATCTCAGTAGCCGTTAGGAAGTGTAACCTGGCCATTGGCTATCTGCTAAGGCCGGCCTTACAGAGGGCATGCGCAGTAAAAAATTTTGTACAAGGCTATTTTAATCAGTACGTTCAAGTCCAACTGTGCCCACGCTTGTATTTTTATGGCAACGGCTTGCAACGGGTTAAGGGCAATTGGCATCCTTAGGCAAGATTAAACGCTAACTAAATTTATCATGTCTATTAAAGCTCTCCTGATAGGTCTCAGTATGGTAATGACACCGTTCTCGCTGGCCACGGCGCAGACAGCTACTGCACCGACAACGGCAGATAATTCGTCGGCAACCATCAGCGGTAAATGGAATGGTTCTTATGAAGGGGCCAGTTCCGGGAAATTTGAACTGGTTGTTACGCAGAATAATGACAAAAAGCTTACCGGACAGATTATTATGATGACTCCTGATGGTAACCGCTATCCAATCGCGTTGAAAACGTTAAGCTGGCAGAGTGGTCAGCTAAAAGCTTCCTACGTCGATCCACAGGAAGGGGATAATGTCAGTTTCTCCGGGAAATATGAAAACTCAGTCATAAAAGGCACCTGGGAGGCAGATGGTGGGAACTCGACGGGGAACTGGCAGGCCAGCCGTGCCGATCGGTAGACAACCACGCCTTCTCATAATTTCGCTTTTAACAACGATACGGCGCCAATCAACTATTTAGTGTTGATTGGCGCCGTATCGTTGTTAAAGACGTGTTCTGCACCTTTTATAAAGGTTATGCCCTAATCTACATTGGTCAACAATTAGGGTTGTTGCTCAATAACTTTATATGTTACTCGGCCGGTACATCTTCAGGAGTCAGCCAGACTACTTTTTGCTCTGGTTGGTGTTCCTGTCCGATAATATCCCGGTATAGATCGGGGCGCCGGGCGTTGCGGTATCGAAAGCCGCCCGCCTGCTGGAGTTTGTCGGGTGTGCAGGTAGCAATTACTACGTCATCCCCTAACTCACGGCATTCGGCCAGCACATCACCAAATGGGTCCAGAATCATCGAGCAACCATTCTTTAGCTGGTCATCGTCCATCCCAATTGGGTTAGAAAAGACAGCGTATATGCCATTGTCGTAGGCGCGGGCGGGCAGCCACTTCATCAGCCAGGCGCGACCCTTCATTCCATCGAACTCCAAACGAACCGACGTGGGATCATTCTCCCGGTTTGCCCACAGGGCCGGATCGGCAAAGCCAGCGCCGGGCCGCGTCGAGGGCGTCATCATTGTTACATGGGGCATGAAAATTACATCGGCTCCCAGCAGTGCCGTGGCCCTCACGTTCTCAACAATGTTATTATCGTAGCAAATCAGGATGCCGCATTTCCAGCCGTACAGGTCGAAGACGACGTACTCGTTACCGGGCAGAATATGTGCGTTGATGAAGGGGTGCAGTTTGCGGAATTTGGCGACCAGTCCGTTCTTATCAACGCAGACGTATGCCTTAAATATTTGGTTCTGCTCATCCTTCTCAAACAAACCGGCCAGAATAACAATGTCGTTGTCCTGCGCAATCTGCTGGAGGGCCTGAATGCTTTCACCGTTGGGAATGTGTTCGGCAACGGCCAAAAGCTCATCTTTGGATAAATGACGGGCAAACGTATAACCCGTTATGGAGCACTCGTGAAATGCGATAACCTGTGCTCCCTGCCGGGCTGCCCTGGCCGACAGCCTGCGGATGACAGATAAGTTATAGGCCTTGTCCCCACTGGCGTTTTCAAACTGAGCGGTGGCTATTCGGAGGTTTTGCATGCTTTTGGGTAGACGTGTCAAAAAGGTGATGAACTAACGCTTTATCATGGCCGGATAATGGGCCAGACTTAGTATGTAAAGCTGCTTAATAGCCTGCTTAATCACAAATTCTCCATAAGAAAAAGCTCCGTTAATGTTAAGTAGCAGGAGTAGCTCAGGAAGGTACAGCAAATGAGATAGGTATCCGGATGCTGCAAAGCGGTGTTTTGTAATCCAACGGACAGTCATGCTTTATCAGCACGATCAGGTTTTCAGGAGTGGGAGATAGCAACAGCACGAATAAACCTGGCTGAATTTTCAACTACTGTTAAGTGAGCATACGTAGCAATCTTTTACTGTCACTAATCTAAATCGACGAAGAATTTAATCCTAAAATTCTTCGGATGGCTCCATCGATTACCAATATGTTGTTAAGGTAAAACTGCTGAATGGAACGGTAAATACAAGTCCAGTCCTACCTTTGCGGCTAAACACTGAGACTGAACGTGCGAATGAGCAGCCTACTGAGCTGGCTAATTTTTCGCTCTTTCACTCATTCATTCTTTCGCTTATTGAACATGGACTACCGCATAGAAAAAGACACGATGGGACAAGTGCAGGTCCCGGCCAATGTGTACTGGGGCGCACAGACCCAACGCTCCATCGAGAACTTCCAAATCG
>JAQBNX010000548.1 GCA_028288385.1 Spirosoma sp. | reverse complement strand
GCAGGTCGGCTATTCAGTTCTAGGCTCTGAGGGCATGTTTCTTTCGGTACTCGTTGGGCGTTGCGCCTTTGATTTCCCGAAATTGACGGGCCAGATTTTTGGCATCCGGAAACCCACACTCGATGGCGAGTTCATTGATAGACTTGTCTGATTCAATCAATTGACGGGTAAACTTCTCCATGCGTAACTGGAGAATGTATTGATAAACAGGTGAGCCGGTTATGGATTGAAATCGGATTTCAAAGGCTCGTCTCGAGATGGCAACCTGCGCCAACACATCGGTAACGCCCAGATTTTGGTCTATATGCTGGTGGATGTAACGTAGCGCCTGCCTGATATTAGGATCACTGGTTGCGAATATGTCGGTCGATTCCCGGTCAATCACCTGAATGGGCCGGACAATGATGCTTGGCCCCGAAAGCGAGTTTGTCACAATCATGTGGTCGAGCAGGGCTGCTGCCTGATAACCGCCCCGAACCGCGGCTAGGCTGATACTGGACAAGGTTGGGTCCGATATATTACAGATCACCTCGTCATTATCGACGCCCAGCACAGCTACTTCTTCCGGAATGCGAATTCCGGCCAGTTTACAGGCTTCTGTTATGTGCTGCCCCTGGTCATCGTCGCAGGCCATCAGGGCTATCGGCTTTGGCAAAGATTTAAGCCACTGGCTCAGCGACGATGGCTTATAATACCAAAGTTCGCCGGATCGGGCTTTCTCATGCTCAAAATAATAAACCGTATGCTTATGCTGCCGGAGGGTTTCTTCAAAGCCCTGCGCGCGCTCCCTCGACCAAACTATCGTGTTGAAGCCATAAAACGCAAAATTGGTGTACCCCTTTTGTAAGAAATAGTTAGCGCCCAGCTTTCCTGTTTCATAATAATCACCCGTAATATTGGGCACGTTGCCGAAACGCTCTTTAAAATCCTGCGCAATTAATGGAATACCTGCCCGTATGATGAGTTCGGCGTCTTCTTCCTGATATAGCTGAGCAATCATGCCATCTGCTCCCCAATCCTGCGCCCACTGTATAATCCCCCGAGCACCCATCGTTTCCCGAAAAAACAGAGGCATTCGACAAAACACCCACGCTCCATTTTCTTTTGCGTAAGCTGTTATGCCGCGAAGCAGGCTTTTTCCGTAATCTTCAGAAAAATCGGATAACAATATAACCTTGGGCATACCAGGCGGTAAAATTTATCGGTACGGAATGGTTTCCGTTAGCGCTACGTCATAACGTCCTGAACACGTAGCGCCATTAGAGCAAGGCAGTTTCAGAGTTATGCCGTGAGCCTGTGATATTCTGTATAAGGCATTAGTATGTTTAATGGAGCAGGGCAACTCATAGATTGCTCAATATCCCGTCAAGTCCAACTCTGCCGAGTCAATCATCTCTACCCGCTTACCCATCTTTTTCTGGATAATTTTAAAATGGTGTTCGTCGTCTGGGGTGATGAGTGAAATCGCTTCGCCGGAAGCTTCGGCACGGCCTGTTCGGCCAATCCGGTGGATGTAATCCTTGGGTGACCGGGGCAATTCAAAATTGATGACATAAGGCAGAAACTGAATGTCGATACCCCGCGCTATTAGGTCAGTAGCAACTAGAACGGTAAGCTTGCCCCCTTTAAACGTTGCGAGAGCCTCGGTACGGGCACCCTGCGTTTTTTTACTATGGATGGCAGCGGCCCGAATTCCATTTTTAGTCAGTTTCACCACAACGTTATCGGCCGTCCGCACCGACGAAACAAACACCAGCACCTGCTGCATTTTTCCAGTTTTAATCAGATAGCGCAGTAGCGGCCCTTTGCGCTCGGCATCGACCCGGTAGGCCGTTTGCTTGATTAAATCCAGATTTTCTGTTTCGTTGATTACCTCTATTTTAACCGGGTTCCGCAACAGGTTTTGGTTAATCTCCTCAATAGCATCGCCCAGCGTCGCCGAGAACAAAACCGTCTGTCGTTTAGCGGGTAAGAGGTCGAACACCCGGTCCATTTCATCGGCAAAACCGAGTTCGAGCATTTTATCGGCTTCATCCAGCACCAGAATCTCAACGTCTGACAGGCGCAGGGCATTGGAAGACACCAAATCCAGCAACCGTCCGGGCGTTGCCACCACAATTTCGGCTCCATGTACGGCTATCATTTGCGGGTTAATAGCCACCCCACCGTAGACCGCCACCGTTTTAACCGGATTCGGTAGTGCAGCGCCGAATGTCTGAAACACCTCCGTCACCTGAGCCGCCAGTTCGCGCGTTGGCACCAGCACCAGGACGTTAACGCGCTTCGTTTTAACCGCCTTGGCCCGGTGAAACAGTTCGAGGATGGGCAGCACGAAACTGGCCGTTTTGCCGGAACCGGTTTTGGCAATACCCAAAATATCTTTCCCCTGTAAAACAGCGGGTATAGCATCCTGCTGAATGGGGTATGGTTTGGTGTATTGCTGTTCGGCTACGGCGTCGACGAGTGGCTTTGACAGTCCGAGGGTTGAAAAGGACATAGGTTATTTATTATTTTTTCCGCTTCGCTTAATGGGTCGGCCGTACTTCAGCATTTTTTCGGCAGCATGGTCGCGCCGGACGTTTACCTTCTGGTTCTTAGCCGCTTTCTCGTGAAACGCCGGGCCGACATCCTCCCGTTTGGGGGCTTTTGGCTCAATAATTTTCATGTGTATTTTTGGCTGCTCATCCTCCGTAAGTTCGTCCGATATCACTAAGTTGTCTGGCAACGGCAGCATGGGAACCTCGTACTTCATAAGTTCCTCGATAGCCTTTTGCTGCTCTATCTCGCGTTCGGTAACAAACGAAATAGCCATGCCTGTCCTGTCGGCACGACCGGTGCGTCCAATGCGGTGAATGTAATTCTCTGGTACGTCGGGCAGGTCGAAGTTGATGACGTGCGACACCTCCGCTACGTCCAGACCCCGGGCAATGATATCGGTCGCAATCAGAATACGATACGTACCGGCTTTGAACTGATTGACCGCATCGAACCGTTGGTTCTGCGCTTTGTTGGAGTGAATAACCCCTATCTGCTCGCCAAAATCAGGCGTCAGTTCGTCATATAATTGATTCGCTAACTGCTTCGTCGCAACAAACACCAGCACCTTTGTCATTTCGGCATCCCGGCGCAGCAACAGATTCAGCAGGTTCACTTTCGTATAAAAGTTAGGTACCCGATACAGCCGCTGGTCAATACTCTCCAAGGGTGTTCCAGCGGGGGCAGCCTCCACGCGAACTGGGTTGGTGAAGAAAGTATCCATCAACTCAGAAACCTCATCGGTGAGCGTCGCGGAGAAGAGCAAGTTCTGCCGTTTGGGGGGCAGCAGGTCCAGAATATTCTTGAGTTGGGTACGAAATCCGAGGTTTAACATCTCATCAACCTCATCGATCACGAGCCGCTTAATGGCTTTCGACTTTACGGCCCCGCTCATCAACAGATCGACCAGCCGGCCGGGCGTAGCCACTAGTACATCGGCTCCCTCCTGCACTTCGGCAGCCTGCGGTTTCAGGTTTACGCCCCCATAAACACCCACGGTCAATACGTTCATGTTGGCCGTGAGCGCACGAACCGTTTCAACCACCTGCACAACCAGTTCCCGCGTGGGTACAATGATGAGCAGTTGCGGAATCCGGCTTGTCGAAAATTGAAACAGCCGCAGACACGGCAGCAGGTAGGCAATGGTTTTGCCGGTGCCCGTCTGGGCAATGCCGCACACATCCCGCCCCGACATAGCCACCGAGAACACCCGTTCCTGAATGGTTGTCGGTGCCGTATAGCCCAGGTCGCTGAGGGCGTTGAGCAGGGGTTTGTTCAGATTCAGTTCGTCGAACGTCATAACGGTTGGCATCAAATAAACCACAAAGGTACGTTTAATCCATAAGCCGTACTTTTGTGGGATGATATCCAACCCAGAACACGCGCAGATGCTGGCCCATCTGGGCATCACGGCGCTGAACCCCATGCAGGAGGCCGCCATGAATGCCATTCGGCAGGATAACGATACGTTCCTGATTGCGCCCACGGGGTCGGGCAAGACGGTGGCGTTTCTCCTGCCGGTGCTGGCCTTACTCACGCCCGAACGCCAAAAGGTGCAGTGCCTGATTCTGGCCCCATCGCGCGAGTTAGCCCTGCAGATTGAGCAGGTTTGGAAAAAGATGGCGACGGGCTACAAAGTCAATGTTTGCTACGGTGGACACTCGGTGGAGACCGAAATCAATAACCTGAGCAACCCACCCGCCCTCTTGATTGGAACGCCCGGCCGAATCTGCGACCACATCGAACGTCGGTCGGTGGCGCTGGATGGGGTTCATACGCTGGTGCTCGATGAATTTGATAAATCGCTGACACTTGGCTTCCACGATGAGATGGCCTTCATTGTGCGTAATCTGCCGAATCTACGCAAGCGAGTACTGGTTTCCGCTACATCGGATGTCCAAATTCCCCATTTCGTA
>JAQBNX010000757.1 GCA_028288385.1 Spirosoma sp. | reverse complement strand
TGGGCGATGTTGACGGGTGCAACGCGGCCATGCTGGGCAAGCACCCGCGCCGCTTCTTCTGTCAGCTTGGCCCGTGGCGTCTGTGACATGACGAAGGCGAATGGGACGCCAGCGGCCCCCAGCGCGGCTATGGTGGCACCTACAGCCCGCAGATCATCAGGGGACGGCCTGACGGGGATCAACGCAAGATCAGCGGCCCTGAGCGTCTCTGTGAGCCATGCAGGCGCGGCGGGTGGCGTGTCGATCACGACGAGATCAAAGCGGCCCTGAGCGGCGGCTAGCGTGGCGCTGATGGCATGCGGCATAGGATCGCTCGCCAGCATCATCGGCGCGTCACCTTCGCGGCCTTGCCACCATTGGCGCAGGCTCTGTTGCGGGTCGAGATCGAGGCAAAGCACCCTTTGCCCGTCTTGAACGGCGGCAACGGCCAAGTTGCGGGCCAGTGTCGTTTTACCGGCCCCACCCTTCTGAGCGGTTATACAAATAGTTTTCATCGAACCAACGCCCATGAAGTATGCCGCAAGCCACGCACAAAAGCCCGGCTCTGAATGAACCTTTTCAGCACCGCCCCGTCAGCCTTGTAAGTCAGGTTATATGCCATCAGAAAGCGCCTATCGCATAGCATACGCCTTTGGTGGCCGACCTGATGATTTCCGCAGGTTGTTGGGCGCGGGCTTCATTCGGGCTTGCGACCATGTACGCCTGCACATCCGCAACAATATCCCGCGTCAGAATGGTTTTATCGCAAGCAATTCCCGCCTGCGCGCTGACGCCCTGCACCCACCCAAGACAGAAATTCTTGTCGAAGGCGCACATCGGAATAACCTCGTCTTGAATGGTATCGGCCAAGGCAGGCCAACCGCACAAACACATCACCATCGCCAGCTTCTTCATCGCAATCCACTCCTGCGGCTGTTCATCACAAACAAGCACCAACGGCAACGAAAAGCAATGCATGCTTGCCAGAATGCATGCATGCATGTATGCGTATAAAGACGCTACGTTCGTAGGGTGTTTATACAAAACTAAAAACTGACGAGAGGCTTCAGAAAATGGGACAACAAACGGTTCAGCTCCATAAGTGGTATGAGACGGTCATTGGGCTTCAAAAAGGCGAGTGGGCCGAAAAGGTTATGAACGATCCAGACAACGGCATCGTCTTTACTCGACTGGCAAACTGCGCCGGTCACACCGTTGAAATGATGCTGAGACTGGCTAGCCTTGATCGCGATCCAACAACTAGGGATCGGGTGCTTCAAGCGATGACTGCGGCGATGTCTGTGCGAGAAGAATGATGCACTTTGTCAGCTACCTTCGCGTCAGCACAGATCGCCAAGGCAAGAGCGGCCTGGGCCTGGAAGCGCAGCGCAAGGCGGTGGCGGATCACGTCGCCGGCAAAGGCCAGATCGCGGCGGAATACGTCGAGATCGAGAGCGGGACAAAGAACGAGCGCCCCCAGCTCGCCCGCGCCCTGGCAGAAGCCAAGCGGATCGGCGCCGTGCTGTTGATCGCCAAGCTGGACCGCCTCGCCCGCAACGTGGCTTTCATCGCCAACCTGCTAGAGGCTGGTGTCGAGATCGCGGCAGCAGATATGCCAGAGGCCAACCGCTTCCTGTTGCACGTCATGGCGGCAGTCGCAGAGCATGAAGCTAAAGCCATATCGGATCGCACCCGTGCAGCTCTGGCAGCAGCTAAGGCCCGTGGCGCAATTCTTGGCTGGGCAATCCCTGAGCGCAAAGACGAGCAACGGCAGGCATCATGCAAAGGTGCGGCCACGAATGCCCAGAACGCGGATCGCCATGCGGCCAACGTCATGCCTATCATTCGCCAGATCGCGGCGGGTGGCGCGTCCCTGCGGCAGATCGCGGACCAGCTGAACAAGCGTAACATCAAGACGGCGCGGGGTGGCCTGTGGTATGCAGCCACGGTGCGCAACGTCATGGCGCGGGATAGCGAGATCGAGACCCTAGCAGCATGAAAATATTCAGGTGGGCTGTTCCTTTCTTGGCGGCGCTTGGGGTGTATAGCTCGCTTGATGCCGCCACCTTTCTAAACACAAAAGCAGACTGGGATCGAATGTCTGTCGTCGAACAATCGGCATACGTGATGGGCGCATTCGACAATAGCCAGATGGTGCGCTTAGGTGACGGCAAAAACACCTTTTCAACGGACTTGGGCAGATGCGTCACTGATCTAGGTCTTACGTCTAAACACATGATTGATGCCGTGAACGCTCAGTATTCTGACCTTTCAATGTGGGAGTTCCCGCCCTACGCTGTGCTTGGAATGGGACTCAGGAAGGTTTGTCTCGCTCATATCAATCGAGCTAGATCTGAGCGCGGCGAGGCACCACTGGACTAGAAAATTGAGCAGATTATTTGTGAAGTTTTTGGGATTTATCGTCGGCGCGATCATTGGCCTAACCGTGTTCGGTAGCATTATATGCGTCCCTTTCGCTGTCACCCAAGGAAGCACCATGCAATGGCTTTCAACTATGAGTGACGAGGCTGTCTTTCAGGCCATGGTTAACGGCGGAAGTCTTGTTAATTCTTGCACCATTGCAGGTTGGTCTTTCAAACTAGGAAGTTCCGGCGTCACCTTTCTGGGTTAGGTACTCCGCTTCTCTTTGCCTTCCTGGGCTGGTTTGCGGTTCGCCGGATGCAGCGAAAGCCTACTCAATAACGCTTGGCAGCATTTCCTCAACGGTGCCTGTGATCCTAGCCAACCGTCCAACGCGAGGGCGTTGTAGCTCGGCATAGGCCGCCTTCTTACCTTCAATGTCTTTCAGCCCCCAACCGATCACAACGCCCGTGACGCGACGCCCCATCTTCTCAGGAATAACGGTAACAACGAAGTCAGATAACGCATTCACCTCCACGAGGGCCGGTTTGATGGCGTACTGATTAAGGTTGCCAAAGGTCGCCAGCTTGCCCTTCTCCACCCCCAAGAGTTCGCGGAAGTCGGCAAGACTGAAACGCTCCATGAAGACGTGCTTCAGGCGGACACGGCGGGCGACGGACTCGTAAAGGGCCAGCGCATATTTTGAGGTAAAGGCTCGTAGCACTTCCAGTTCCAGCTTGGCGAAAACCGTGCTGTCCTTCAGCAACAGGGCCAGCTCTGGCGGGATCGAATATTTCAGCGTTCCACGTGATCGGCGGGGGTCAGACAGATTGTTCCAACCCAAGAGCTGCACACGGTCGGTTGAACCGTCAGGCCGCCCGATGGTCACAACGGTGGTCATAAGGGCTTCAATCGACTGCACAAGCCGATCATTGCTTTCGTGGGTTTCCCGCAAGTCGGCTATCGGTATTTCAAAGCGCCGGTTCTCGGTCGCCAGATCAGGGCCAAAGGCGGTTCTGAGCAGGACGTTGAACAGGCGACGATCTGCGAGCGTGAGCTTGGACGCTCCCTTGAACTCGATCAACTCAGCAGGCTTCACTAGTTCCCCAGAGTTCGGCGTCACTTCGAGAGTGCGCGTAGTATTAGTTTTAGGGCGGTCCAAGTCCGACACGGTGTTTCCGTTAGTTGACGATTCCAGCGAAGCTAAGAGTAAAGAGGTGTCAAGAGCAAGAGCTTGTGTGTCAGATCGAAGGCGCCACAAGCCGCCCCAAACCTAAGCGTGAGCCGCCCAAAAACTAATAGATAACCGCCCAAAACCTAAGCGATCTTCGCCCCATCCCTAATACTTAGCTGAATTCGTCGTTTCTTTTCAGCGGCTTACAGGCGCTGAAGTAAGAAGATTCTAGAAGAAAAGGAAGAAGAAGAACGAACAGCTTAAGCAACACAATGATGTTTATGAAACGTTCCGAGAACACCCGTTTCATTGCAACGCCCAACGTGCTATAGCATCTATTAGTTGTGGTTCTATGGGGATTTTTATGGAAAAATCACAAGATAAGCTAATGACGGTGGCGGATGTGATCTCGGCAATGGGGATCAGCCGCAGCACCTGGCAGAAGCTGGTGAGCGAAGGCAGGACGCCGCCCATTGTGAGGA
Source organism: Spirosoma sp. (assembly GCA_028288385.1). GTDB lineage: Bacteria > Bacteroidota > Bacteroidia > Cytophagales > Spirosomataceae > Spirosoma. The sequence continues at coordinate 3,967 of JAQBNX010000757.1, read as the reverse complement.
TCGGCGCGGTACAGCGGATCAAGCGAGACACCTTTGACGCATGGATCGGCCAGCACGAAAACGCCGCGACGAATAATTCCTGAGTGAAACACCCGTGTTTGATCAGGCGACGGAAATTCAAGACGAGATCGGAAAAACCCCTTTTATTCAAAGGGACATAAGGAACGCAGCGCCAGCCATACCTATAGTAGGTAAGAAAACCCGCGCCCCGTCCCGCTATGATCGCCGCAGAAGCAAGGATAGGCTTGTGAAGTTCAAGGACGCCGTTGCCTTCGCCTACGCTGTCGATCTGCCTCTGAACATGGGTATCACCATCACCTGGGCGGCCCTGCTGGCGGCGGGTGAACACAACGAAGGCAATTGCCTGCGCCGGGGTGAGTGGGATCGGGAAAGCTATCTACGCGACGAGCTGGCCCGCATGTGCAGAAAAGAGGGGTTGGAATTTGCGGCCCTTTGGGGGCGGGATGTAGGAAAGGACATGGGCGCGCATGTTCACATGGCGATGTTTTGGCCTTCGCGCTTCTTGGCAAAACTTGTCATCCTGATCGAGCGGGTGACAGGCAGCGCGGCAGCTTATGTGCTGGCACCGTATGCGGCGGATACCGTCGCCCAGTCCCTGTGTGGCGGGTGGAAAATCACCATGAATAACCGCAACGACGACAAGGCCAGCGCGATTGAGTGGGCCGGATACATTGCGGATCAGCATTCAAAGCACCCTGCCCCGCCTGAGATTAAGGGCAAGGCATTTGGCATCTCGCAAGCTATCGGAACGTCAGCTCAGGAATGCGCCAGAGGCATGCTAGAGGCCCGTGAGGCGCAATATGCATGGATGCGGGGGAAAAGGCACTGATGCGCGGCAGCGGCCTTCCTGTGGCGTCCATAGGGATAACGAAGGGGCAGGCATGAACAAGATCGAAAAGGCTAAACCGGACGATCTAAGCGTCAAGTTCAGCGGATCAGCCAAGAAAGGGCACAAGGTTGAGTTAACTCACGCCAACGTCTTTTGCCAGATATTCGGCACCTCTGATGAGATGCAGGCGAATGCCCTTCTGAGCCAATGCTTGAAGGTGCTGAAAGCAGACGAGGCCAGCGACGAACACCCCCACAACGATGAACGGGCGTTCGTGCTGTCGATCATCCGCGACTTGGCTCCCAAGGATGCAGTTGAACGAATGCTCGCGGTTCAAATGGCTGCAACCCATGTGGCGACGATCCGTTCGGCACGATGGCTGTCAAACACCCAGAACGTTCCCCAGGTACAAGCTCACTACACTGGGTTTAATAAACTCACCCGCACCTTTGCCGCCCAGGTTGAAGCTCTGAGAAAGCATCGGAATGGCGGTGAGCAGCGTGTTACGGTGCAGCACGTCAACGTCTCGGACGGCGGGCAGGCCATTGTTGGGAACGTCACGCGAGGGGGGGGCAGGGGGTGATGGAAGGTAACGACAACCCCATGAGCGCAGCCAATAGCGCCCCCAGATGCACGGCTAAATCAAAACGCACAGCCGAGCGGTGCAATGGCCCTGCGGTCACAGGGTGGCAAGTGTGCCGCTTCCACGGCGCAGGCGGCGGTCATCCTGTGGGGAAGGCGCATCCATCTTGGAAGCACGGCATGCGGTCGCGCGAATTGCTCGAGATGCGGCGCCTGGTCGCCCAGTTGGGACGCGAGACGCGTGAGATCGAGCGGATGATCTAGGGCGGGGACGCGGGCACAGCCTTCTGGCGACTGGCCTCATCTAGGCCACCAAGACATGCTAGCATTCGACCCTTCCAATTTCGCGCCTGTGAAACTTCGACCCCCAACGCCGGTCCCAAGGGACAAACCCGCCAAGGTTTTACCGCCCCCCTCGACCGTAAACTTGGCAAGGTTATGCGCAGGCGAAGGGATGCAAACCGCTCCCTTACCAAGGGAGTGCTGGACCAGACCGCGCCAAAGGGGCCCTACAGAGGCGCTTCGGGTTTCCCGTCCATGACACCTGAAAACCCATCAAGGGCGTCAGGCGGCCCCAGGGGGCCTTTGATCGGACGTCGAAGATCCGTTATGCGGACGAAGCGGAAGGTCTTTTGCGAACCCGAGTGCAACCTTTCGCCATCCTAAATCCGCCCAAGGGGGATTAAGTTGACCAATCCCTGCTAACGATCTAGCGATCAGTCATGGTATGCGTGAGAGCGACTTTATCGTTCTATTTTCAACCTCTCTGGTTCCAAACTAGAGTACCCGTTGGAGTACATTGGTACTTCTTCTCCCAGTCGCCCTCCGCCTTCACAAATTCTATGAAAAAGCTACCCTCCGACCGGTGCGTCTGACCTGGTGAAGTGCCGACCGAAACATACATGCCGAGGCCATTATTGTTAGTGTCTCGAACGATACGGGCGCTCCAAGACGAATGGCTAGTTTCTATAGTTCCAATCGGACCGGCCTTACAAATAGTCATACCCACTGGTGCATGATAAAAAGGATAATTGTCTGTTTCCGCCTCATTAATTGAAGGCAGCGGAACAACGGTGGCGACTTCAGTGGCAGTTTGCGGGTCGACTCCAATAGCCGCTGCAATGAATGCAAGAACGGTACGGCCCTCACGAGTTCCTAATTGATGAATAAGCACGTCAATCGGGCTGTGCCCCCGATGCTCTATCTTAATATGGTACGGGACAGTTAATGCGTCGCCGTTATTTGAACTAACGCCAATCTGTTGCTGGGCGTTAGCCCCCACAATCTGTTGCTGGGCGCTAGCCCCCATGGGCAGACATGAAAGGCCTAAAAGAGACGAGACCAGAAGTAATTTACTTTTCGAACCAGACGACGACCAGACGATAGCATTGAATAGCATTGCTTTCACCTTGTATTGGTTACGAAATCGGATAAAATCCGCTAGTCAATAAGTCTGAGCCATTTGTAATAATGTGAAGGCGAGCAGCCCGCCTCTCCTTCCAACTTTTTACATACTGTTCAATTAATATACACCACTTTTGGTGATTCGGAAAGCCCCGGCCTCGCCAGATATCGAAGTGCGTATCGCCAAAGAAACGGTCACAAAGATCGCAGTGACTATCTATGTATTTAATATCAGTCGGTTCCGGCGAAGTCGCCGCGGCTTGCGACATGGCGTAGAAAGGACCCCCGTGCTGATCAGCGGCATCCGACGCGGCCTGACGCCAAAGCTGATCGCCGACCTCAGACGTCGAAGTGCCATCGAAGCCGAAATCCCCACATCAAAACCGACGGTCGCCTGTCCCGCAGCTCGCTCGACGGCACCATCGGCAATGCGCTCTTCGCCGTGCTCTGCGGCTGCGGTCACAACATCTGAAAGATCCTGGCCCACCTCAGGGCTCTGCTTGCGCTGATCACCGCCAAAGGATCGGGCCGCGCCGATCACGCGCGCCGCTTGAGCGACGGCGGCTAACCCACCAGCCACCCTGAAGTGGGTTGTTGATGATGTTAAGCCTACTTTCCAAAGCAACTAGAGGATGCATGCATGCATGCATGCATTCTTACTGGCGATAAGCGGCTATTGCCCGTTCAAGTATCTCGGCAATCGGAACGCCAGCGGCATCGGCAAGAGCTTCGATCCGCGCCCTAGTGCTCGGCGTCATTCGGATAGACATTTGATCGGATCGCCGTTCTGGTTTGACCTGGCGCTTAGTTGCCCCACGCTGAGGAATGCCCGTGTCCTTTGGCGCGATGGCGGTGTCGATCATCCCACCCAAGTCGAGTCCCTTTTTCATAGCATCAACCCTTTCACATAGAGCCAGATCGCGGCCAGCTCCTGGGCGGCCCGCGTATCGCTAGTCTCTGTCACCCCCTGCCCCGTGGCCCCAGTCTCGGCATAGATCACACGCTGGGCGATGTTGACGGGTGCAACGCGGCCATGCTGGGCAAGCACCCGCGCCGCTTCTTCTGTCAGCTTGGCCCGTGGCGTCTGTGACATGACGAAGGCGAATGGGACGCCAGCGGCCCCCAGCGCGG
>JAQBNX010000412.1 GCA_028288385.1 Spirosoma sp. | reverse complement strand
GTAGTTTCCATCTATTCATGTCCAGATTCAAGGCTCCGCTCATACTACCGGCTGCACAGTACAAGTCGGGGTGACGCGTGGCCAAATATAAGGCACCGTACCCACCCATCGACAGGCCCGTTATAACCCGGCCTTTGGGGCTGCGGATTGTGCGGTAGGTGTTGTCAATTTTTTCGATGACCTCTTTAGTCAGGTAGGTTTCAAACTGGCTATCTTTAATGACAGGGCTATCCAGGTAGTAACTGAACACTTCCCCTTCGGGCATGACGATAATGAGGTTATATTGGTCGGCCAGACGGTGAATCAACGTTTTGTCGGGCGTTTTTGTGATCCAGTCATTGTAGTGCCCATAACCACCGTGGAGCAGATAGAGCACCGGGTAACTCGTTTTACTTTTCCCGGCCGACTGATAGGATTCGGGTAAAACGACCACCGCCCGCAAGTTCTTTTTCATTACCGTGCTGGGAACATCCAGTGAATCTACCTTGGCCGCATAAAGCGGAAGCGTTAAAAAGAAGCCAAACAGGAAAATCAGTTGTGGCCAGGCAATTTTATTCTGTTTCAATATATCCATACTAGCTTGGTGATTTTGAGACATTGATGCCCGTAAGAAGCCAGTGGCTGACTCTTTCGGACAAATAACTTCAATTATAGGGGCGCGCATTACGTTGCGCTTTTTTGATATTCTTTTAGATAAAAAGAAGAACAGGTCAAAGATAGGCAGGCGTTTATTTTAATTTTATCGATAAGGTTATAGATTCACTGTTATCAGGCTTACTAAATGAAACCGTACTTTTAGGAAATTTTATTAAGCCTACGGAATATTCATAATCAGCTATAAAGCAATCAGTTGAATGAAAATCAAGACGGGTAAGGAGGAGGTTGGGTACTTACTTGAGAAAGTAATCGACACATACGAACTTTCAACTGGCCAGCGAATTATCAGAAATACCAATCCAAAAAACTATGAGGAAATAGCGAAACTGCTAAGTTCAATTAGTAACGAACTACCCAACACAGACCAACAGTTGGCTCATGAGCCCTACCCACCTGACCCCAATCCCAAACAGGTCGACTACCCCCAACGGAAGTACGACATCACGGGTGTTCAGGTGAAAGATGCCTACAACCAGCTGGTAGCTAATCCGCGGTCTTTTCTGATTGATGCCTGCTATATTTATTTATATGGCGTTGGCCGTAAAGGGTTTGCACAAAATCCCATGGATGTCAATCTGATCGAAGGAATGGATGCGTCTGTGGCGTTACGTTTAGACGAGCGGGAAGCACTTCGTCAGCAGTTGGCCAACTGCCAGCAGGAGAAGGAGAATACGGCTAACCAACTGAAGGAGTTCTACAGGAAAAAGACACGAATTTGGCTGGTCAGCTTACTCATTTGTCTGGCCTTCCTGGGGATTGTCAGTGCTCGCTGGGTAGCCGAACGAAACCAGTGGGCTACCCTTCGCCATGACCTGAACATACTGCCCTACCAGCCCACGCAGGCAGAGATTGACAGTCTGTCGGGTATTTGGATGTATTATACGGGTGCACCCCAGGCACGGGCAAATGACCCCAATCGATACCATCAGGTGGCCAACAATCTCGTGGAGATTACTTATAAAGACGGATACTTTATCTTCAATCGACACGGAGCCAATATCGATCATATCGGCTATATGCAGTTTGAAGCACCAGAACTGGTATCCATTTATTCACGAGTGAAGAACAACAGCGGTAAGGTAGAATCGCCCATTCATGCCCTGCTGCGCCTGGACAAAGGCAAGGCCTACCTCACCAGCATTGCAACGACTTGGAGTTTCGATATGGGTGATGGTAACGATATGATTGGTATTCGAAATGTGTTTATCAAACAGGGCAGGGGCGGTTCGCTGGAAGAAATTACCAATACGCCGGAAAACGCAAATTGCCATTGTAAAATCATGAAATGGGTGCAGACTAATAACCAGATAAAGACATTTCAACTGAAATATCGCCTGCTGGATACGCTGGCGAACGAGTCGTTGAAAGCGTTGATTAACGAGAAGAGTATTCTACTGCGAGAACCTAACGAAGGCGTTATTATTACACGCGCCTTCGATAAGCACAAGTTGTGAGCCAGGTACCAACTAAATATAGCATATCCACCTCTGTTTCGTTAGGGCATTTACATCTGCTTTCCTCGAATGGCCGTCCTGATTGAATAGTAAAGGGTAATCCCTGCGGCCGGGAACTAAGGGATTCTTGAGCCATGAGTAATTTCCGGTCAGCCCGGGACTGTCTTTAATGTGGAATGCTACCTCGTTTCTTTCACAAGGCTGCCAATCTTATCCATCAATTCGTGCGAAGGCGAGATGTTAATTTTGTCATTAAAGACGTGAGCCGACGAGTCGTCTTTCTAAATGTGCGATACCCGAGGGTGATCCCTGAGCTTTTATGCTGTTAGTTTGCTCGAATGCAGCAAGCGAGTAACTAGCCAGGCTGCAGAGTAAGGGTTGTATAGATCTGTCGTATGAGTTTTTGACTGATATACGGTTAAAATAATTTTTTCAGCGTATCCGCAACATGCCCGGGACAAACGGCTGTCTTCAGAGCTGGGTGAAAAAAGTCGTTTAAGCCTCATTTCTTCAGCGCAATCACCTTCTCAAAAGCAGGCTTTGGCT
>JAQBNX010000487.1 GCA_028288385.1 Spirosoma sp. | reverse complement strand
TAGCACACAATGCCGATTTTCATGCAGTTGAAGCCCGAAGGCTAAGAACGGTTTAGACCTAAACAACAAACAGGCGCAAAAAGAATCCCGGCTTTGGAGCAGAATATATGAAGGAGACCCGTGGGCGTGGCAAAAGTAGGCAGTCTGGGCGGTGGGCTTTTTGCATTATACCCCACATTGATACGTATCATGCACCATCGCAATGCCTGCTGGCTGATTTGTTTTTTGTTAACGGGCATTTTCACGGAATGCTCAACCCGGGAGTCGAACCAGACCTCGACAACTAATGGGCCGGATACATTTGGTCGGGCGGTCGCCTTTTTACAGAAACATCAAGACGTTATTGTGCTGACCGCACCCGACAACGACTCAGCCCAGGTAGCAGTGGTTGGGGGCTATCAGGGGCGGGTCATGACCAGCACCGCCAACGGCAACGCCGGTAACAGCTACGGCTGGCTGAACAGCCGGTTCATTGCCGCCAATCGGTACGAGCCACACATGAATGCCTACGGGGGTGAAGACCGCATCTGGCTATCGCCGGAGGGCGGTCAGTTTTCGGTTTATTTTAAGCCCGGAGAGCCATTTGATTTTGCCCACTGGCAAACCCCCGCCCTGATCGACACGGTCAGCTACAAACTGGTCAACAAGCAAAAGTCACAGGCCCGTTTCAGCCAGAGCGCTACGCTCCATAATTATAGTGGTACGCGTTTCGACATTAGCATTGACCGGCAGATAAACGTGTTATCGCAATCGCAGATTAGCCAGTTGCTGGGCATGAGTACGCTGGAAGGCATAAAAGTAGTTGGGTATGAAACCCAAAATACCCTGCGTAACCTGGGCGCAGACTGGCAGCGCGACAAAGGTGCACTAGGTATCTGGATTCTGGGTATGTTCAATCCATCGCCCCAAACCACAATCATTGCTCCTTTCACCAGGCAGCGGTTGGCTGCGGTGCAGTTAACCGATAATTACTTCGGCAAAATCCCCGCCGACCGTATTCGGGTTCAGGATTCGGTCGTACTGTTGCGGGCCGATGGCAAATTCCGCAGTAAAATCGGAATTGCGCCCCTATCGGCCCGACCGGTGGCGGGCAGCTATGAATTCGACAGAGGCATTCTGACGCTGGTGCAGTTTGATCTGGATCCTACAGGAGATTACCTGACAGCGAGCTGGAAAAACCATCAACAACCCTACAAAGGCGATGCGCTCAACGCCTACAACGATGGACCGCTGGCCGACGGCAGCCTGATGGGTCCTTTCTATGAACTGGAATCCAATTCGGCCGTGCGCCCGCTTAAACGGGGGGAAGCCCTGGTGCACCATCATCGTACCTTCCACCTCGAAGGTAGCCGGGATGCCCTGCAGCGAGTGGCCCGGACCGTACTGGGCGTCGATTTGGGCAAAATTAGCCGCTGGCCGGACACGCATTAGGGACCGAAAAGGAATTAATGCGTGTTTCTGTCAGGGATGACTTCGTACGCCGGGCGTGTGATCACAAACCCACAAATCCACCAAAAACCTTATTTTTAGGCAAAAAATGGTTTCAGTCGTGCGGCAGCCCGTTCGTTTTACGGATTTTGTTCTTGGCTTTCTCAGGCTGATCCGGGTCCAGAACCTACTGATCGTGGTGCTGACCCAGTTTCTGGCCCGCATTTTTCTGGTTGGGCCAGAGCCCGACGGTTCCCGCGCTGACTGGCTACGAATTCTGACCGACCCAACCATCTGGCTCTTGTCCTTTTCTACCGGTTGCATTGCAGCAGCGGGCTACATCATCAACGATTATTTCGACGTTAAAATCGACCTCATTAACAAACCCGACCGGGTGGTAATCGGCCGCTACCTGAAACGGCGTGTTGCTATTGGTGCCCACCAGGTTCTGAACGTAATGGGCTGCCTGGTTGGCCTGTACCTGAGCCGGTGGGTTTTTCTCATCGACGTTGTTTCCGTATCGCTGCTGTGGTTTTATTCAGCTCAGTTTAAGCGGCAACCGCTGATTGGTAATGTGGTAATTTCGCTGCTGACGGCGCTGTCGTTCATTGCGTTAGCCGTTTATTACCGGCAAAACGCCCAGATGCTGCTTATTTATGCTTTATTCTCCTTCGGCATTTCGCTGATCCGGGAAATTATCAAGGATATGCAGGATGTTCGGGGAGATGCTCGCTTTGGGTGTCGTACGCTGCCCATAATATGGGGCCTGCGCCGAACCAAGTACCTGCTCTACGTACTCATAGGTTTGTTTGTTATAACGCTGTTCCTCATTGCCGACTCGCTCAACAATAACCGGCTTACCATTATTTTTCTCTTCCTGCTGATTCCCCTCTCCTATTTTACTTACCGATTGGTTGTTGCCGATACCCGCCGGGACTTTGGCTTTCTAAGCACCTTCTGCAAACTCATTATGCTGATGGGTGTGCTCAGTATGGTATGGGCTTAGGTAAGTCCTCTGTTACGTTTTTCAATTACCGCTCGTTTGCTCTACGGGCTTAAGATCAACTTTTTGACATCAGTGCTAAGGCGATTATACCAGCAGCCAACTTGTGGAGTACTCGCTGCGGAGCAAATGGAATGATATAGGCAGCACGTAAAATAAATATTCGCAACTAAGTTGCATAAAAGACCGTTAGGGAGAGATACGATTCGTGGAAGCATCGTATTTTTGCGTACTGCCTATGAAACCAGACCTCCTTTCCCGCAAAGCCGATCTCATCGGTATCACCGGTTCGGTGCTGTGCCTCATTCATTGTCTGGTTACACCGGTGCTGCTCATGACGACGGCTTTGCTACGTAACGAACATTTGCGCATTGGCTTTGTGAGTCTGGATTATGCGTTTGTCGGGGTTAACATCGTGGCCGTTTACTTCGCTACAAAAGCCAATGGTTCGTCCGCTATCAAAATAGCGTTGTGGGGCTTTCTGGTCTTATTCGCCATTGGTATTCTGCTCGAAGACGTGAATGAAAGCTTTCGCCTGATTGGCTACCTAGCGTCGGCTGGCCTGGTTATGACACACCTACTCAACATCCGCCAGCACCGGCTGCAGCACACCCACACCAAATTAAGTCGATGAGTTTGGTAATATACCGACCCTGGGCCCTCAATCAGGTATAAAGGAAGGTATCGATACAGACAAATCGTTCATGCACCTTAACCAATAGCCGCGGTTTTAGTCCGAAGTAAACCCCCCATTGATTTCGCTGCCGCATGGCCGATTATTGACTTAGCCCAATTTGTTTCGCCCATATAGCGTAATGAGGGCTACAATCACCCCACTAATCAACATGAGAAAAAGCCACACAACGGCATTGGCTGCGCTAAAAGGTTTCTCAAAAAACTCATTGACCAGACCCGCTACGGTTCCAATGAATATGCCAATCATACTGACAAAAATGAACTGAACGATGGGAGGCAGCCGACGAAGCATAGCGTAATAATAAAAAAGGTATTGGTTGCCTCTGATAGACTATTTGATGAACAGTCTTGTTTTTATACCAACAGGCATGGCATCTATTGCGGGTCAAACGTTTGCTGTGTGAAAGAAATGCTGTGGCCAGCTATTGCAGTAGTTACATTACTGAGCTGAACCGCGAAAACAAGTTGTTTTTTTAGACCTTTGCGTTCATCAATAACTATGGCGCACCAACACGACCACGCACACCATCACCATGGCACCGCCCCGATGACCAGTGTCAACCGGGCACTCATTATCGGCGCGGTTCTGAACACGGCTTACGTTGTAGTAGAGTTCAGCCTGGGCTTATACTATAACTCATTGGCACTCATTGCCGATGCAGGCCATAACCTGAGCGATGTGGCGGGGCTGCTCTTGTCGTTGCTTGCTTTCCGGCTGGCTCGGGTCCGGCAAACACCCACCTTTACGTATGGCTACCGCAAAAGTACGGTGCTGGCCTCGCTCATTAATGCCGTCATTCTGCTCGTCACCATCGGTGCTATTTTGCTGGAGAGTGTGCAGCGGTTTCGCCACCCCGAACCCGTAGCCGGAGGACCGGTGGCCTGGGTAGCGGGCCTGGGTATGGTCATCAATACGGTATCGGCGCTGCTGTTTTTTCGGGACAAAGACCATGACCTCAACGTGAAAGGAGCTTATCTGCACCTAGCCGCCGACGCCCTGGTTTCGCTGGGCGTGGTGGTGGCCGGCATTATCATTAGTTACACCGGCTGGTTCTGGCTCGACCCCATCATCGGTATAGTGGTGGCGGCTGTTATTCTTGGATCAACATGGCGGCTGCTGAGCGAGAGTGTCAGGCTGTCGCTCGACGGCGTTCCGGCTGGTATCGACCTGCCAGGCATGCTGACCGACCTGCGGGCCGCGCCGGGTGTCCGCGATGTACACCACGTGCATGTGTGGGCCATGAGTACCACCGAAAACGCCCTTACGGCTCACCTGGTGCTGGCCCCCAATCTGACGGATACCGATGTGGGAACCATCAAAGCCGACGTCCGCCACCGGCTCGAACACCACGCCATTCGTCACGCTACGCTCGAAACAGAAGTCGTAGCCGAAGTCGACTGCGGGGCTGAGAACTGCGATACGGTGTAAGTTACTAAGCAGGCTTATCGATATAGCTTTCTCTGAAGGCACTGGGCGTAACACCATAATGCTTTTTAAAGAGCTTGGTCAGGTGGCTGCTGTCGGTAAAGCCAAATTCATCCGTGATCTGGGCAACACTCCTGGTGCTGAACCGAAGCCGGTTTTCGATCATCTTTAGCTTATAGCTTATTATGTAGACCTGCAGCGATTCGCCGGTTTGCCTTTTAAAAAATGCGCTCAAATAACCAGGCGAAAGATGAAACCGCTCCACCAATTGCGTTAAACGTAGCGCATCCGGCTCGTGAATATGCTGGCAGATGTATAGCAGTAATTCTTCGATCAGCTTAGGCCTTTTTCTCTCCTCCAGCCCAGGCGATCGTTGCCGAACCACGTTACGGGCTAAAATCGCCAAAATGGCTTTCATAATGCCATTGATAATCAGTTCATCATAGCCTTCTTCATTATCGTACTCGTGTATCAGGACAATCAATAAATGACCCAACAGGTCTTTTTCCGTTTGATCCCCCACCATGCTGCCGCTGGACTGGTAGGGTGTATTCAATAAAAATTCAAAGCTACGCAGCCAGTGCAGGGAGTTGGCAATTGTATGCTCATTGATAAAAACCTCAGTAAACCGCA
>JAQBNX010000730.1 GCA_028288385.1 Spirosoma sp. | reverse complement strand
GGACCGCATCGGCCGCCGCCCGCCGATCATCGTCGGTGCGCTCGGATCGGGCCTGCTGGCATTCGGATATCTTTATGCCATCAGTATCTCCAGCGTGCCGCTGGCCGTGGTCATGTCGCTGCTGATGTGGGGCTTGGTCTACCAGGGCTACAACGCGGTCTTCCCGTCCTTCTACCCGGAGCTGTTCCAGACCCGGGTGCGCGTGTCCGCGATGGCGATATCGCAGAATGTCGGCACCACCATCACCGCGCTGCTGCCGGCTTTATTTGCGATTGTGGCCCCGCCCGGCTACGCCAACATCCCGCTTACGGTAGGCGGCATCGCCTTCGGCATTACCATCGTCGCGGCGCTCGCCGCCTGGAGCGCGCGTGAGACCTACCGGCTGCACATCCATGACCTTGGGCACCGCGATGCCGTGCCGGTGCCGAAGCAGGAATACGATCGCCTGCAGGCACAGGCCATCGCAGCTGGTCTGACAACCTAAAGCCAATAATGGAGGCAGAACTGGCTGTTGTCCGTGCAGGGCAATCGCATTTGACTACTGAGGGGGGCGTTGGTGCACTTCGATTATCTTCAGCGGTGGTAGGATGCGTTCCTTCTCTGGTTCTACCTCTCCGATGCCACACAAGCACAATGCCGATCGCCGTCACCACATTCCGAAGATGTCGTTCAAGGTGGAGAACTGGCGAGAGCATTCAAAATCGTGGGGTGCTGATCGGATTAGGGTCTGGGCTCACAGGAAGAGGGTGGGCTGGTGCCGAAGCTGGTGTGGCGAGTGAAGCTGGTTGCGGAACTGCGGCCTGGGGTGACGACAGAGACCGAAGTTGCCCGCATCGAGCGCGACGAGCAGTCCAGCTTGGCCGAGCTTGGGCTTCGGCTGGACGAGGCGAAGCAACTCACGGCAGCACTGCAGGCTCAGATCGTGCCTGCCCAGTTGGCCGCGGTGGGTAGGTGAGCGCCGCCGCTTGTGCGTCGCGTGCGGGCGCGTGCTGGCCAGCAAGGGCCATTATGGGGCGAGGTTTCGCTCCTTGTTCGGCGACGTGCCGGTGCGCATTCGCCGGCTGCGCGTCTGCCCTTGTCAGGGCCCGGGTGAAGCAAAGAGTTTCGCCGCGCTGGACTTGGGAAAGGATGCGGTTGCGCCAGAGTTAGCCTACGTGACGGCTCGGTATGCGGCGTTGGTCCCCTTCGCCAAGGTCGCGGCTTTGCTGGCTGAGTTGCTGCCGATGAGTGGAGCGCAGAACGCGGGCACGGTCCGGAACAGGACGCTGCGCGTCGGCACGAAGATCGTGCACGAGCACCTCGTCGAGATGGCGCAGCAGCCTACGACACAGGTGGCCGGTCCCGTCGTGGTTGGGCTGGATGGCGGCTACGTGCGCAGCCGACACCGGCAGGAGGAGCGCCACTTCGAGGTGGTCGCGGGCAACGTCATCCATGCGGATGGCGCCCAGCACCGCTTCGCCTTCGCCCGCAACGGCCAGATAATCGCGTCCGAGGCGTTCCAGCAGGCGCTTGGGACGGCGGGCGTGAACGCGGACACCTCGGCAACCGTGCTGTGCGACAGCGATGCGGGACTCTGGCGGCTACAGCGTGAGGCGCTGCCCGGTGCCACGGTCGTGCTGGACTGGTGGCATGCGGCCGTGCGCTTCGAGCACGCGTTGCAGGCGGCGCGTGGTTTCGGTACAGACACGGCTGACACGCACTTCGCCAGCAAGGCCGTTCGCGGGCTGGAGCGTGCGAAGTGGCGCCTGTGGAACGGGCGCTGGCTGGGGTGCCAACGCAAGCTCGCGGCCCTGTGCCGCTGGACGGAGCGCAAGCACCTTCACAACGTGATCGGCGTCAGCCGTCTCCAGCAACACGCAAGCGGGCTGTTGGGCTACCTTGAGCGTAACGAGCATGCCCTGGTGCCCTACGCTGCCCGGCGTCGGCGTGGTGAGCCGATCTCGACCGCGTTCGTGGAAAGCACGGTCAACGAGATCGTGGCCAAGCGCATGAACAAGAAGCAGCAGATGCGCTGGAACCGAGCCACCGTGCAGCCCTTCCTCGGCGTGCGCACGGCCGTGCTGAACGACACGCTCGAGGACGCCTTCCGCTGTCGCCACCCAGGCTTCCGGCCTGTCAACGACGACCACAGGGCAGCGACAGCCGCGGCGTGATCACCCCCCACGATTTTGAATGCTCTCCGTGAGCCTCGGCATCGAGCTTGCGCCGCTGCCCGGCTACAGTTTCCGACCTGATGCCGGTGGAAGCGCTGTGGCGCTGGCTGCGCGGGGACGTCACCTACCACCATTGCCATGCCACCGCAGACAACCTGACCCGGCGCGTTGCCGCCTTCGGGGCGCGGGTCAACCAGGACCCTTGCGCTGCTGCCGACGGCCTCTGGGTCAAGGTTCACCTTGATCCCGATGTCGCGAACGATGATTCGGCCTCCAGCTTCCTTTGACGGCCCATACCGAACCGCACTTCGCAAGTCTGCCCGCATCTACCCGTATCCCTTGGCTCAGTACTTGGCACGCCTCTTGCCC
>JAQBNX010000403.1 GCA_028288385.1 Spirosoma sp. | reverse complement strand
GGCGGTAGAACACGTCCGTGGGTGGGCAGTGCAGTTGAATCAGGTCGAGTGTTTCCAGGCCCATGTTTCGCAGACTATCCTCCACAAATCCGCGCAGTACTACAGGCTGATAGGCTTCGTTTGTATGTGGCTGTAAACGTCGGCCGCATTTGGTGGCTACGTAGATTCGTTCCGACCGGGAACGTACCAGCCGTCCCACCGCCTTCTCGCTTTCGCCATCACCATATACGTCGGCCGTGTCGATGAAATTGATTCCAGCGTCAACAGCCGCGTTAAGAATCTGGTCGGCATTGTCGTGACTGAAGGGGTCGCCCCATTTACCACCTACCTGCCAGGTGCCTAAACTAATTTCAGAAATACGATAGCCGGTTTTGCCGAGTGTTCGGTACTGCATATTAATTGGTTCGATAAGGTTCTATGGATAAAGAACTGAAGCTTTAACTGACAGAGTCACTGGACGTTTCATAGTTTTATTCCGAATCGCCCACCCAGTTCCTCCAGGCTTTTTATTACCGGTTCAACCAGGGGAATACCCGTGGCGAGTCGTTCGGCTTCCATTATACGTTCGGGATCGCCTGGAATCAACACGCGTTGCCCCTCAACGGCTTTCGCCTGCCTAAACCGCTGAATCCACGTGTCCATGTGTGTCTTGAACTCGTTGGCGGGTCTGAATGCATCGATCCGCATTGCCCCAAAAAAATGACCCGTCCCCTGCCCTACTCCCTCGTTGGCCTCCATGAAGCCCGCTGTGGCAAAGGGAGGCACCCAGGGACCGTAGTTTGCACCCGATAACACACCCGAAAAAATATCGACGATAGCCCCCAGGCCGTATCCTTTGTGGGAACCATGCTCACGGTCAGTGCCGAGGGGCAGCAGGGCACCCCCGTTGCGGATGGCGTTGGCATCGGTCGTTGGCCCGCCTTTGGCATCCTGCGCCCAGCCTTCGGGAATGTCCTGCCCCTTTCGCTGTAGAATTTCGAGCTTCCCGTAGGCTACCGCTGTCGAGGCAAAATCGGCCAGAAAAGTCGGCTCTGTAGCCGCCGGAATGGCTACAGCAATGGGATTGGTGCCGAGCAGTTTATCGAGTGAAAAGGTAGGAGCCACCAGGGGTGCGGCATGGGTCATAGCCTGGCCAATCATATCATGTTCCGCAGCCAGCAGGGCATGGTAGCCGGCAATGCCAAAGTGGTTAGAGTTGCGCACCGCGACCCAACCTGTTCCGGCAATGTGGGCCTTCTCGATGGCAACCTGCATGGCCCACGGGCCAACCACCAGCCCAAGCCCCCGGTCCCCGTCAATAACGGCGGTAGAGGGCGTTTCGTGAACAACGCGAATATGCGGCTGGGGATTAATGCGGCCGTTGTCGTAGAGCCGGATGTAGCCAGGCAAGCGGGCTACGCCATGCGAATCGACACCACGAAGATCGGCGCTGACCAGTACGTCGGCCGCCAACTGGGCATCGTTGTTGGAGCAGCCTATGGCAATAAAGATTTTCTCGGTGAATGAACGGAGTTGGAGAGCGGTAATCATGGCCGTAAAAGTAAGTTTCAATTTATCAGCCCACGAATTTATTCCCTAAATCACGCAGCGTAGTGGCCAAATTAAACAATGTTGAAATCCGTTTAAACGAATTGACACTGCATGGAGTCTATGAGCTAACGTATCCCCCTCACGACCATGATCCGGCACATGCTGACCATCATTTCCTTTCTATGCTACTTCACCGCTCTTGCTCAGGTCAACCGCGACCTGCCCAACGATGAGGTACGCATTCAGGCTACGCTTCGGCAGGCAACGGTGTTTCTCACTCGCGCCCAATTGGCGGCCCATGCCAGCACAACGGTTGATGCAGGTACTACGCGAATTATTATCGACAATGCTCCCGCTCAAACAGACCCGCAGAGTATTCAGGTCTCGGGCAAGGGCGACGCGGTGATCCAGGGCGTTCAGTTCCGGACCAACTTCCTGACCAAAGCCACTAAACCAGCGGCTCTGCAACGGCTGGAGGATTCACTGAAAATTAACCGCGAAGCCTACGAGGCCATGAGCGTGCAGGAAGAAGTGTTGCAGGAAGAGAAAAAACTCATTCTGGCCAACAAACAGGTAGGCGGCAAGGAAGTGGGCGCAACGGTTAAACAAATTGCTGATATGGCTGCCTTCTACCGCGACCGGCTCACGAAAATCGGGCAGGAGTTGCTCGTGCTGACGCGCCGAATGGTGGAGCAGAAGAAACGCGTAGACCAGCTTATGGCGCAGGTGAATGAGCAAAACGCCAAACGCGACCGGCCCGTGGGCGAAATAGAAGTCACAGTCACTGCTCGCAGTCGCACCACCATAGAACTGGACCTTAGTTACGTAGTAGGCAACGCAGGCTGGACCCCCGTCTACGATGTTCGGGTGCGGGATACTAAAAGTGCGGCCTCGCTGGCCTACAAAGCGCAGGTGTACCAGAACACGGGTTTCGACTGGCAGAACATCCGGCTAACACTCTCGACGGCCAATCCAGCTCTGCCCGGCTCACAACCGGAGCTAGGAACAGATTACGTTGGCTTTTATGAGCCAAAACCGCCAGTTATGTTTGATCAACGAGAAATGCGCACGGCTTATACAACACCGCAACGCGCTATGAAAACCTTCAGTGCTCAAGATACCGCTGCTGGTATTAGTACGGCAGCGGTGCCCAATCTGGACAATACCGCCGACGTAACGCAGGCTGTTGACCAGCCAACCAATATCAGCTTTGTAATTGCCCTACCGTACACCATTCTGACCAATGGCCGCCCGCAGTTGGTGGACATTCAAACAAGCGACCTGCCTGCTACGTACCGCTATGAAGTTACGCCCAAGCTCGATACGGATGCCTTCCTGACAGCCCAGATTACGGGCTGGGATAAATTGAACCTGCTGAACGGCGTAGCCCGAATCTACTTCGAGGGAACGTTTGTCGGCGAGTCGCGGGTGAGTCTGGCCGAAGCCAGGGACACGCTGTCGCTGTCGCTGGGACGCGACAAGCGCATCATTGCCAAACGGGAACAGGTCGAGGATGTCAACAGCCGCAAGTCGCTGGGCAGCAACCAGCGCGATGGCCGGGCCTACCGCATCAGCCTGCGCAACACCCGGCAGGAACCCGTTGGCCTGACCGTTTACGACCAAATTCCCGTTTCAACCGATAGCCGCATAGAAGTGTCACTTACTGACGGTGGCGGAGCTACACTGAATTCCGAAACCGGCAAGCTAACGTATCGCCTGACGCTTCAACCCAATGAAAGCCGCGTGCTCACGTTTCGGTACGAATTAAAATACCCCAAAGGCCGCACACTGACCCTGTAAACAGGCACTAAGGCTTTTCAGAAAACAAAGCAGACAATTTTAGGCTTTCTTTATCCAAAATTGTTTGCTTTGTTTCTCCAGTATGAACCGTTGTCTATC
This sequence comes from Spirosoma sp., assembly GCA_028288385.1. Taxonomy (GTDB): domain Bacteria; phylum Bacteroidota; class Bacteroidia; order Cytophagales; family Spirosomataceae; genus Spirosoma. The sequence continues at coordinate 186 of JAQBNX010000403.1, read as the reverse complement.
TGTATTTCTGACGTTGCTCGGGCTCGCGACCGTGTCTCAGGCTCAGCCGCGTGACACACTTACCACCGAGCAGCTTTTGCAGCGAAGGGGTACTTCCTACGCAGCCTTGCTCCGCCCCTCGCGTTACCTGGCCCTCGACGTTAACCACGCACTTGGTGGCTTTCACCGCTATCGTTTTTTTGAGGG
>JAQBNX010000734.1 GCA_028288385.1 Spirosoma sp. | reverse complement strand
CTTGATTCTCGCTGGCCAAATTTTTCGACCATGGGCCTGAATCTCTCGGTTCCCATCTTCGATGGGTTTGCCCGGAAATACCAGTCGCAGCAAAAGCGATTCACCCTTCAGAAAGCGCAGAACAGCGGGATCCTGCTGAAAAACTCAATCGATCTACAGCAGAAACAGGCCGCCATAACACTCACCAATGGGTTGCAAACGCTGCGAACCCAGCAACGTAACCGGGAACTGGCCGCCGAAATTGTACGGGTAACGCGCATAAAGTACAAAGAGGGCGTGGGTTCAAACATTGAAGTCTTAAACGCCGAAACGTCGTCGCGCGAAGCTCAGACAAATTATTTCACGGCCCTGTACGATTTCTTAATTGCCAAAGTCGATAAGGATAAAGCAACGGGTAAACTCTACATCGGACAATAATTATTACTATGAAACCATACTACGCTATTGCCCTGATGACGGGCCTGTTAATGGCTTGCTCAGGAGAAAAGAACAGCAACGACCTCCAAAGCAAACGAGCGGAGCTTGCTGAACTCAAAGCCCAGCAAACCGAGCTGACAACCAAGATTAAGGCCATAGAGGCTGACGTAAACAAACTGGATCCGAAAAAGACCGAGGAAGCCCGCGTGAAGGACGTAACGGTAGCGCCGGTAACGGCCTCTACGTTCCGGCACTTTGTTGAACTGCAGGGAACCATAGACGCCAAAAACAACGTGCAAGTCTCGCCTAAGTCGGGCGGGGTCGTTACGGCGGTGTATGTGCGGGAAGGTGACTATGTCCAGGCCGGACAGGCCATTGCCAAAATTGATGATCAAATTCAGCGGGAGTCGCTGGGTGAGATTAAAACCCAATTGGCGCTCGCCACTACTGTGTACCAGAAGCAGGCTGCCCTCTGGAATCAGCAGATAGGTACCGAGATTCAATACCTGCAGGCTAAAGCAAATAAAGAAGCGCTGGAACGGCGCCTGGCTACGCTTAACGTTCAGTTGGGACAGTCGACGGTGACAGCCCCAATCTCGGGCGTTGTCGATCAGGTAACGGTCAAAGTGGGTCAGTCGGCTGCGCCAGGCATTGGACTGGTGCGCGTGGTGAATCTCTCTCAGTTAAAAGTAGTGGCTAAAGTAGCCGATACGTATGCGGGTAGTGTTCGTAAGGGCGATGCCATCAAAGTAGAGTTTCCTGACCTAAAACGGGAGATGAATTCGCGCATCTCGTTTGTGGCTACAACGGTGGATCCACTGAGCCGCACATTCACGATCGAGGCCCCGCTTCCATCCGACAAGGCACTGAAACCGAATATGCTGGCGCGGGTCAAGATTAATGATGAGACGAAGGCAAACGCTGTTACAATTGATCAGAATCTAGTTCAGAGCACCGAAAACGGCCAGTTGGTTTATGTGGCCATCTCGGAAGGCGGCAAAAAAGTTGCAAAGGCGCGGACGGTTAAAACCGGCCAGTCATACGGTGGCAAGATTACGGTGATGGAAGGGCTGAAAGCAGGCGACCAGGTTGTAATAGCTGGGTATCAGGATTTAGTGGATGGTCAACCCATTAGTTTTTAGTTAAACAGCTTTTGGTTTGTTGCCATCATAAGCAACGAACCACCGGCTATGAACCCTATTAACAATGAAATTTGAACAGTATAAAACCCTCGGCTTTACCAACTGGTGCGTCGAAAACCGGACGGCGATTTACATCTTCACCATCCTGATTACGCTTGGGGGATTGTTCGTCTACAACAACCTGCCCAAAGAGCAGTTCCCGGACATCAAAGTCCCACAGGTGTACATCAACACCGTGTATGTCGGTACGGCTCCAGCCGACATTGAAAACACGATTAACAAGCAGATTGAGAAGCAATTGAAGTCCATTTCGGGCGTAAAGCGCATTAAGTCGAACGCATTACAGGATGTGTCGGTCATTTTGGTTGAGTTTAACCCTGACGTGCAAACGGCCGAAGCGTTACAACGTGTTCGCGATGCTATCGACAAAGCGAAGCCAGACCTGCCGCAGAAACTCGACGCCGGTCCAACGGCGCAGGATGTCAACTTCTCCGAGTTTCCGATCATGAATATTAATATGGCTGGTAACTTCTCGCTCAAACAACTCAAGGAATACGCCGAAGATATGCAGGATGCCATCGAGAGCATGCCCGAAATCAGGCGGGTCGACATCGTTGGGGCGTTGGAACGAGAAATACAGATTAACGTCGATCTGCCCAGAATGCAATCGGCTGGTCTGGCTTTCTCCGACATTCAGCAGGCGGTTCAGGGCGAGAACGTAAACGTATCAGGGGGTGACCTGAGTGTAGAAGGCGTTCGGCGGACAGTACGGGTAAAAGGGGAATTTACCGACGTTCAGCAGATTCAAAACCTACAGATTCGCACGGCGACGGGGGCAACTGTCCGGCTCGGCGATGTGGCCGAAGTGCAGGATAGCTTTGAAGAACAGCAGGACTTTGCCCGCCTGAACAACAAGTCGGTTGTCACGCTGAACGTGATCAAACGCTCCGGATCTAACCTGATTACGGCGGCCGACAACATCGAAAAAACCATTGAAACCTATAAAGAAACCCGCTTCCCGCAGGGTTTAGACATTAAAGTAACGGCCGACCAGTCGGAGCGCACCCGCGAGAACGTCAACGACCTGAT
>JAQBNX010000388.1 GCA_028288385.1 Spirosoma sp. | reverse complement strand
CTAAAGGATTAATTTAACTTTTTCAGCCACATATTCCGTACCGAAACTTTGGTAGTGGCTTCGATTTCAATGCCTATCTGGCCCGTCTGATTGTTGGACGAAGTTGGATCATCATCGATCATGACTGCCATTAGTTGACCGTTCAAAATATGAATGAATGTGCCACCTCTGGCAATCACGGTATATTGATTCCAGTCATTGTGTTTGATATGCCGGCTTGCCAGCGTATCCCGGTCGCCAATAATCCCCATCAGGCGCTTTCGCTTATTACCAAATCCTTCGACCACCTGTCCCCGCCATGCCAGAATTCGCATGGGCGTATTTTCTGAGTAAAATTGTCCGGTCCACGGCCGACTGGGCCAGAAATCGGCCTGAGGGCCCGTCATCATCCAGTTCAGATTGACCGGTCCTACGTTGGCTGTCACCTTTGGCGAAATGGGAGCCAGCCAGGGAAGTCCTGTCCGGCTTCGATACTGCATACCGCTGCCGCCGTCGCCTTCTACTTTAATCTCAAACTTTAAGGTAAAATCTTTGGCCTCCGTACCCCGATACGCGATATAGTTGTTGCCACTCGGGTTTTCGGGTGTCGATTCACCGACGATGGCCCCGTTCTCAACCCGCCAGAACTTAGGATTTCCGTCCCAGTCTTTGAGGTTTTTGCCGTTGAATAGCGATACGTATCCTTCATGGTCGTTAAAATCAATGGGGTCTGGTTCCGTAAATTGGCTAATCTGCCTGGGAGGAGGTGTCGGAGACAAAGGTTGTTGCGCCAGCGAAGTGCTGATTGAGAACAAAAGCAACACGATAGGTAAGACACAAGATAACCAATGCATTTCACTGGTTGGTGTATAACGGGTTTCAAATATCCGGACCATAAAAAAAGAGGTTAAACGCCAATAGTAGTCTATACGCCAGGTCAAGGTATACAATTAAGCTGCTTACCCGGATTCAAGGATATGATTTTCCTTCTTACTATCATTTACACTCACCTAAGTCTAGTTTTCTCCCTTTCTAATCAGCGCTTAGCCTACATATAGTGACATAGGCTATTGATCAAATGAGTCAGTTCCTCTTATTACAAACCCATTACGCTCGTTATGGGTTTGTAATATCTTCCGTGGAACACTACTTTTGCCTACCTACGACTCCTAAGTCTATGTCAAAACAGTACGTCATCTATTACCGGGTGTCGACCAAGAAACAGGGCGAGTCCGGTTTAGGCCTCGACGCCCAGCGCGCTTACGTCAATCACTTCTACCACGACAAACCCATTCTGGCTCAGTTCACCGACATCCGAAGTGGCAAGACCATCCACAAACGACCCGAACTCCAAAAAGCCCTTACGCTTTGTCAGCAAACATTGGCTACGCTAGTAGTGGCTAAGATTGACCGCCTGAGCCGCAATACCGAACAGGCCCTGCAAATCTACCGCGAACTCGATGGTCGGCTGGAAAGCTGTGATATTCCCAATCTGGATAAGTTTACCCTAACGCTGTTTATGGCCATTGCTGACCGGGAGCGGGAACTGATCGGGCTGCGAACCAAACAAGCCCTTCAGCAGAAAATCATCCAGCATGGTGAGTGGCGGGTGAGTGGGCCCAATCCCAAGAAGACAGCAGCTGGCTTAGTGGGAGCTCAACTGGTACGGGAGATGGCCGAGGAAAACGAAAACAATCGACGAGCCCGGGCCATGTCTACCATGTTACGACAAGCGGGCAAAACCTATGACCAGATTGCTCAAGCCTTGAATCAGGCGGGCTTTCGCTCGGCCCGGGGTTGTGCGTTCCAGGCCACCCAGGTCCGGAGGCTCCTTCAGCGTCAGGCGCTCTTGGACTAGGGTCAATCCGCCTGACTCAACGTCATAAGTCTGGATGACACCTGGGTCAATGCCCAGTGAAAGAGGTTACTATAATTACAAAGAGAGCAGCAAAATTGTGCATGGTTAACCTTACCCCAAATTACCCCTTCGGCGGCTACTGTTTGTGATCGTGCTTACGGCGCTGGCGGCAGCGGCTGGTTTTGTCTGGGGACAACACTACGGCTACCGGAAGGGCAGAAACGATGTGATGAAGCAGATAGAACAGCGAATAAATGCGGCTCCTTCATCACCCGGCGTTTAAGTCAGTACAGACGAATGGTAGTCGGCTATCGTACTTTTAGACACGTTTCAGCCAGGTTAGCCTGATTTATGGCGTGACGAACAGGCTTACCATTATAATTAACTAGAAAGGAAAAAAGGGCCACAGCATAGGTGCTTGTCAACTAGTTCATTAATTTACAAGTTGACAAATCTACAAGTTCACAAATTGACTAGTCAACTTGTGAATTACTCAAAATTTTCCAACCTAGCATTCCACTTTAGCAGCATGATGTGTCTTTGGCATGGCCTCCATCGCGTTGATCATTTGGGTGGCCACTAAAGTCAGCCGAGCTAGGGGCAGGGGATAAGGCAGAATAAAATTACCACCTCAACCCTTCTCGGGCCATTGATCGAGACCAGCGGCAATGCGCAG
>JAQBNX010000862.1 GCA_028288385.1 Spirosoma sp. | reverse complement strand
ATTCGTCGGTTTAGCTGGGGGCGCAGCATTCTCGTTGGTTAGCAGCGAGACGAGTTGCGAGTAAAACTCGCGAATCGAGGCATCATACGCCAGATCAAGTGCCCCATTTTTCGCACTTTCTCCCGTCCTGGGCGTTTCCTCCTCGTCGGGATGTCCCTCGAAGAGGGCAAGCGAAGCGCGGGCATCATCTTCCGGAAGCGCAGCTTGCCGGGGAGAAGAAACCAAGGTGTCACGGGAAGAGGGCGGGCTTGATGAAAGCGGCACCTCTTCAGACGAAGAATCGGGCGAATGTGGCGAGGAAAGCATGGTTTAAGACGGGGCCAGCAACAAGTGAAGTGAAAACTAAAACGGCTCGCGAAGCTAGCGATTTTTCGCAAGGGAACTAATGGCGTTCTTCTCTTCGCTGGAGTGAAGTAAAGCTAGCAGAGGCGCGTCGCTAAAAGAAAACGCGAAGCAAACTCAGCGAAGACAGAGTATCCAGCAAATTCTTTTTGTTCTTGGGCGGCTCGGCGAAAATAATATCGCGTGGAGAAAGCGCGAAGTTCTCCTGGCGCCCGCGTCGTACATCCTCCAGTAGAATTGTGCGTCGGGGCTGGGCCTTGGGGTCAATCATTCCACTGCTGTTCGCCTGCAAAATGTAAATCTTCTTCACCCCCTGGGTGGGTTGCGCCTGTGCCAGCAAATCGAGGAACGTCAGTTGCCCGCGCTCAGGAATGGCGAAATAGCCCGGTTTCGAGAACGATTCGAGGGCTAGAACCCGACTAGAGTTGAGCGGCACGTTCACGATGTCACCCGCTTGAAGCGCAAAGTTGAGAGGCCGAGCGTTTTTAACCGCATCGTAAACATCCACCGTTTGAACCTGCCCCTTGTGGGTCACCGTGACGAGTGTCAAAGCCGCATCATCCTTGGGGCCACCCGCGCGGGTAAGCACCTGCGCCAACCCCTCGCCGGGAAGAATCTGAAATGTGCCGGGAGTGAGAACTTCGCCCGAAACGAAAACCGTCTGGTCTTCGCCGCGCGCCACGTTCACGATGTCGCCATCGCGTAGCACCAGGTTGGTCGAAACATCGGTCAACCCCAAAATGCCCGCGGCATTTGCCCCATACACCCGCAGCGAACCATCCTTCTCGCGCCGTAACACGTTCAGGCGCGCTCCCTCAATGTTTGTCACTGGCGAAATGCCCCCCGCTGCGAGCAGCGCCTCGAAAATCGTCCCACCGGGGCGCAGTCGCACGGCACCGGGCCGCACGACCTGACCCGCCACCGAAACGCCCACCGTTTCCGGTTCGCGCAGTTGCACGATGTCCCCGTTTTGAAGCCGAACATTCGCGCTCGACTCGCTCGATAACAGCAATGCGGGCAAGTCCAGCGGCAAAGTCTGGTCGCCGCGCCGCACCGAAGCCTTCAAATCGCCCGCCGCCCGCGTCAGTGGCCCCGCGAGCGTCAACAGTTCCAGCACACCCGCTCCCGGTGCCAGTTGAAACGAGCCCGTTTTGGTGGCGGCGCCATCCAGGTACACCGTGATGGGACGGACCAGACGGACGGAGACGAAGTCCCCCGACTTCAAATAAATGTTCTGCGCCCCGGCGATGTCGTTCGTCGCGGCCTCCACATCCAGCGAACGCCGCCCGCCGTCGCGTTGCAAAGTCGCGGTGTAGGAAGTCGGCAGTCGCGGCGTATTTTGCAATGGAGCCGTGGGCGCTAGTGTGCCAGTGCCACTACTGGCACCCGGAGCGAAGGGATTGCCTCCGCTCGCCCCTCCCGTTCCACTGGCAGGGGGAACACTCGTAGCCCCGCCTGCCCCCGATTCATCGAGAGTCTTGAGTCCGCCCGCCTTGTTGATAAGGTCGCTCAGGCGAGGCGCCAACCCCAACTCGAACAGCTCGCCGCGCGGCTGCCGGTGCAATTCGTAGGTGCCCGGCTTCTCGACATCACCTTGAATGGTAATCTTGCCCGCCGCAATCGCCCGCACCGCGATGGAATCGCCCGCCCGCAGTCGAACATCGGCTGCCGAACCCGGACGACTCGCCGCGCTGCTCAAATCGAGGGCTAAACGTGTGCTGCCGCGCACCAGCGTCGCCCGCCGTTCTTCCAATCGTTCGCTAAGTCCCGCTTCCGCCAGCAGATCGCTCAGGCGTTCTCCCTCGCGAATCGGAAAGCTCCCACCGCGCGGCACATCGCCCGCCAGCACAACGCTGCCCACCACATCCGGGCGCACCGCGACGATGGCAACGGCGACCTGCGGGTTTCGCAGCCGCGCTCTTTGGATCAGTTTCTGGCGAATATCCGCCTGAACTGCGGCGCGCGTGCGCCCCGTCATACGAACCGAGCCCAGGGTCGGCAGCGAAATCACGCCATCCGGCGGAACCGTGATGCGCTCCTGGCTAAATTCTGGAAATCCCGCGACCGTCACGCTGAGGACATCACCGGGGCCGAGCAAATAATTTTCCGCGCGCGGCACCACGGGGCCACGCTCATTCTGCGCCCACACACCCGCCGGAGTGAAAGAGAGGGCGGCCAGCAAAAACGCGCAAGGGAAAGCGAAAAGGCGAACAGATTTCATCAACTACTTCCTAGTTTCACGCAAACGGCCCTCTGCTTCTTTTCAGCTATTTTAAGCGCGCAAAGTTAAGGCGCTAAATGTGGT
>JAQBNX010000845.1 GCA_028288385.1 Spirosoma sp. | reverse complement strand
CGCCGGCCGCGCGCAACACCCTGCTCGATGCGTTGCTGGTGGACGTCGCCGCGGCAATCACTGCCAACCGCACCCTCGGCGCCGCCGTCGAATGGGCGCAGCCCGGCGGTGCGTCCTTCGAGGATGTCGAGTTCGAGGGCGCCGCCGCCGCCCGTGCCGCCGCCATCCCCGTCACCCTCTGGTTCACCGTCGCCGGCTCGCCGCTGGCCTGATCCCCCTCCAGGAGAACGCCCATGCCCCGTGCCATCGGCGCGAATTGCCGCCTGCTCATGCTGCCCGAGACCACCTACGGCACGGCGCCCGGTAGCAATTGGCGGCGCATGCCGTTCCTGTCCTGCGATCTCGGCGCCGAGCAGCCGCTGCTCGATGCCGACGTCATCGGCGTGGGCAGCAACCGCGATCCGGCCGCGCCTTTCCTCGACACGGTGACGGTCGCCGGCCAGGCGGTGGTGCCGGTCGACCTAATCAACATCGGGCACTGGCTGCGCCTGCTGCTGGGAGCGCCCACCACCACCGGCACGACCAACTTCATCCACACCTTCGGCTCGGGCGCGGCTGCGCTGCCCAGCAACGCGATGGAGATTGGCTATCCGGATGTACCGAGCTTCGACGTCTGCACCGGCGTGCGCGCCGACACGTTGGAGATCGACTTCACGCCGACCGGCGCGGCGACGGCGACCTTCGCGCTGCTGGGCCAAGGCTCGGCGCGCACCGGCGCGACCTCGGGTGGAACGCCGACCAGCGCCGCCTACACCGCCTTCAATAAGGCCCAAGGGTCCATCACCCGTAGCAGCGTCGCGTTGGCGCAGGTCACCGGCGCACGGCTCACCTACGCCAACGGCATGGAGGCGGTGCGCACCATCCGTGCCGATCGTCGCGTCGAGGGCGTGGATCCCGGCATCGCGCGCTGCACCGGCCAGATCACCGTGCGCTTCGAGAACACGACGCTGCTCGCCCAGGCGCAGGCCGGCACCTCGGCGGAATTCGCTCTCGCCTTCACCATCGACGCCAACCGCAGCCTGACCATCACGCTGCACGAGGTCTACCTAGCGCTTGCGAAGACGCCGATCGAGGGACCTGCCGGGGTGGAGGCCAGCTTCGATTTCCGTGCCGCCTTCAACGCGGCCGCGACGCGGATGATGACGGCGGTGCTGCGAAACCAGCAGGCCGGGACGGAATATGCGTGAGCTTGACCATCGGTAGCGATAGTTGGCTTTGTGAGGCAAGCGGCTGTCGCACTGCAGGTTGCGATGTCAATATGGGGCACGTCTACGCCGTCTGAATGCCAAAACATACGGCCGGAAGACGGATGTCTATTCAATCGGCAACGGTTCGCCCACCACCACAACGTAGGCAGGCGAGCCAAGCTGGGGATAGAACTGCAACCGTACAGCGTGGAGGCCGCTTCCGGGTCCATCAGCTACCTGTCCCAGCGTGAGCAGAGTCGTGGTTGCAGCGTCGACCTCATGCGGTGCGTCTTGCGGCCCGCCGCCCACATATTTCGATAGGTCGTGGCTCTCGTTGAGTAGGGCTTCTGTCAAGCACGGTTGAAATCCATCCAGGCCCAAGCGCGACACTGCGAATGCGTGGGCAGTCTTCGCCAGGAATCGGAGAAAATGGTCGCGGTTAACGACCCCAACCTTGACTGCCACGTGAAGGCTTCCAGTCTCGTCCGCAACGCGCCGTGCCAGTTTGCTTGCCGTGACTTCATCGCAATAGGTCCACGGTTTGCCGTGATCGTCGCCGGGTTCCGCGTTGAGCCTCATTATGCGCGCCTCTGGAAGCTGCCAGAGATTGAAGGCGAGCGGTGCGTCTGCAATGCGATAGCTTCGCTCCCCTAGGTCCCGAATGAATTCGCCGCGGTCGTTCACCTCCAAGAAGTGTAAACTGGTGTGGGTAGGGCGGTTTTTCGGTTTGGTTCGGCTGGGAGCGTCCACCTGAATACGAAAGACACCCAGTTGTTTACGAAGGACTTCCTGCTCATAGGGCTGAATTCTTTCGGCACATGGTTTGCACGCAGCATCTTCGAAAATGACAGTATTGCCGCCGAGCGCAAACGGGATGATGTGCTCGTCGGTCAGGTTCTCCGTACTTAGGCAGTAGATGCAGCGGCCCGGTGAGGGAATGCGTTGCTGTTCATGCTTGTCCAGATCGTACTCCCACAATTCCATTCTAGTTTCCTCACTCGCAGTCTGCGGTGCTGGCGACCGGTTCACGGACGGATCTCGACGCCGGCGGAGGAGAGCCTTTGCTCGGCCAAACTGCGAATGCGCTTGTCGAAGATGTCTTTGAACTCGAGCACGATCCACTCGGCGGTCATGTCGTGCAGCCCCGCCTCGATCATCTGCTCGAAACCGGATGTTCCGGATGTTCGATCGACCAATTTTTCAAAGGCAAGCTGTGCACCATGGCGCTCAAGCATTGGACGCGTCCTGCTGGCGCGCTTTCCGGTTAGCGCCTCGAAGGCAGCGATCCCTTCAATCCACCGCCGAGCAAGCGGGTCATTTGCGTCCTGGCCAGCCAGCTCCGCCAATCGGCGCAATCCCGCACGTTGCATGGCTTCTGCCAGCGGTTGGCCTAACTGCTCGGCCGCCAACTGCGCTTTGGCGTTGCGCATGATTGCGCGCACCGAATCAGCGCTCCTCGACGCCCCAATGGCGGCCAGGGCTTTCTGAAATTTGGCATCGTCCATGCTCTGTGCCACCGAGGTTCTTCCACTGTTGATTTTCCGACCAGCGAGCCGCAACCGGGCTCGCGTTATCAGCCGTCCTCGCTAGAGAGATCAGCCAGCAGGACAGCGAGGTCTTGCGATGCATGGACGACCCGCAGAATACGCGGGGGATTTTGGTCCGGTTCGTAGACAACCAGATAGGGGAAACGCCTCAGCACGAAGAAGCGGAATCGCTCGGGCGCGAATTCAGTGCGGACGGGCCCAATCATCGGATGTTCGCCGATTGCCTTCGCCGCCTCGTTCGCCGTGATGCGCAGTCGATCTGCTGCTGCTGGGTCGTCGCGGCTGATCCATCCTACCGCAGTGCGAAGGTCAGCCAGCGCCTCGCGCGTGAACCTTGCCGCAGCCGGCCTTCGGGCGGGACTCAAACGCGCTGCTTGGAAGCGGCAATCACCGCCTTCAGTTCAGCATCCACATCTTCGGCGGAGAGGGTGCCTTCACGGTCCGCCCGCTCGCTGACGTCGCACAGCATGGCGACGA
>JAQBNX010000362.1 GCA_028288385.1 Spirosoma sp. | reverse complement strand
TGGCAAGCCTGGCTTACTAACAACCCCGATTGTGCCGATACGGTTGAAACGGCGCGCGAACTGATACGTACCGCATCGTTGCCCGCCAGTCGGTCGTTGTCTGGCGATGAAGTATCGTCGGTATGGGGGCGCATTCGCGAATCGCTCCGGACCATGGAAGACGTGCGGCCTCTGCAGCCCGATGTGCAGAAGGTGGTGGGCTGGTGGTATTTTCTGCGAACCGTTGGTGCTACGTTGGGACTAATTCTGCTCGTCGGCTGGGCGTTATGGATGCAATACGGTCCTCAGCAGTCGATTCGCACCATTAAAACAATTGCTGGCCAGACCCGTACCATCCTGCTGCCCGATAACTCGACTGTTACGTTATACGCGAATAGTTCAGTGTACTTTGCCCGCCGGTGGTCCGAGGAGTCGCCGAGGGCGGTCTGGCTTCAGGGCGAAGCCGACTTCTCGGTCGTTCACCGCGCCGATACGTCATCGGCGCGGGTGTTCCGGGTACACATGCCCGACGACTTGACGGTTGAAGCCGTTGGTACCACCTTCCGGGTGCGTCAGCGACCAGAATGTACCCGTGTGGCCCTAACGTCGGGCGCCATTAACGTAGTATTGAATCAGCAAAAGCCTATTCGGCTCCAATCCGGCGAATCCGTCGAAGTTTCAGCTGGATTTGTACAACCTTTACCTTGATTTTTTATGTACTTAAACTTGTACCAGTAATGAGTAAGACTAGTACCCAACGGCCCAACCGGACCGCTTTATTCAGGCCGTGGCTCCCGTTGCTCGGCCTAACCGCCTTTACGATGCTGGCACAACCAGCAGTGAGTGCTACGCCCACCTTCTGGCCTGCCCCTGAAAACCCCGCTCAGGAGCGCACAGTGACAGGACGTATTCTTTCGGGCGATGATAACAGTGGGCTGCCGGGTGCCAGCGTAGCGGTGAAAGGCACCACGCGCGGCACCACAACCGATGCCAATGGTGATTACCGCCTGACGGTGCCTAACGGCCAGGTCGTACTGGTCTACTCGGCCGTGGGTTTTGTTACGCAGGAAATCACGGTTGGCAACCAGTCGGCCATTAATCTAACCCTGAACACCGACAGCCGGTCGCTCAACGAAGTGGTCGTGATTGGCTATGGTTCTCAAAAGAAGAGCCAGACCACCGGCGCCATATCGTCTGTAACGCCCAAGCAAATTACCGAACAGCCCATTACCAACATTGGTCAGGCCATGCAGGGTCGGGTTGCCGGGGTCGACGTGGCGCAGTCGGGAAGTCGGCCAGGCTCTGTACCAACCATCCGAATCAGGGGGCGTCGTTCGTTTAATGCTGGTAACGATCCGCTCTACGTAGTGGATGGCATTCCACTCTCTGCGGGTTACGAAGACATCAATCCGAACGATGTTGGCTCAATGGAAATTTTGAAAGATGCCACTGCAACGGCCATTTATGGCGCCAGGGGTGCCAACGGTGTGGTACTGGTTACCACCAAACGGGGTAGTCCAACGGGCAAAACGACCATTAGTTACGACAATTATGCCGGCGTGACGACTGCGCTGGATAAAATCCACCTGTTCAGCGGCTCCGAATTTGCCGAATTCGTTCGGGAAGCCTATCGCACAACGGGCAACTACAAAGATGCCAACGGCAATCCTGTTCCAACGGGTGTGGCCGATGCCTACGCCGACTCGAAGGTAGCTGTACTGGGTGGTGACCCAGCCGAAGCGGCCGGTCTTGCGGCCGGGCGGAATACCGACTGGCAGTCGTTGATTCTGCGCCAGGGTTTTCAGCAGAACCACTCGCTGGGTATTCAGGGCGGCAATGAGAAAACGCAGTTCTATATTTCGGCCGGCTTTTTCAAAGACAAGGGTATCATGCCCGGTCTGGAGTTTAACCGCTATTCGTTACGTGCCAATATTGACCACCAGATCAATAAGGCACTTAAGGTAGGGATTGCCTCATACATGATGTATAGCCTCCGCAATGGAGAAACCCTGAACCCCTACAACTTTACGCTGCAGCAAAATCCGCTCGGCAGGCCGTATGATGACAACGGAAACCTGATTTTCTCGCCAACGAACGATGCGCTGCTCACCAATCCCCTGGCCGAAGTTGTGCCGGGCGCGCAGGTGGAGGAACGAAAAAAATACCGCATTTTCAACAGTATTTACGCCGAGGTCAATATTCTCGACGGGTTAAAATACCGAGTTAATTTTGGGCCTGACTTTACCATCAACCGGTTTGGCCGGTTTATTGGCGCACAAACCAACGCCCGCAAATTTGGTGACCCACAGGCATCTACACTTAGCGCCTTTGGGTTTAACTACACGCTCGAAAACGTGGTGACGTATAACAAAAAAATTGGCGATCATAATTTCGGTATTACGGCACTACAATCCATCCAGCGCGACAATTTTGAGCAGAATAACATCAACGTGCAGGGCGTTCCGGCCGAATCTCAGTCGTTTTATAATGTTGGCACTGCCAGCTTACCCCTGGGTGTCGGCAGTAGTCTGGTGCAGTGGACGATCAACTCCTACATGGGCCGGATCAACTATGACTACAAAGACAAATACTTGGTCACAGCCACCCTGCGCCGGGATGGATCCAGCCGATTCGGTGAAAACACTAAATATGGTAATTTCCCTGGTATTGCCTTAGGATGGAACATCAGCAATGAGGATTTCATGAAGGGGTCTTCCTGGGTTGACCTGCTGAAACTTCGGGTTAGCCGGGGGTCGGTGGGTAATCAGGGCGTAGCGCCGTACCAGACACAGGGGCTACTAGACCGCACGGTTTATGCCTTTGGCAACACCCCGGCCTATGGGTACCGTCCTAATACAATAGGCAACGCAGATTTGCACTGGGAAACATCAACCACGACGAATATCGGGGTCGATTTCAGCCTTTGGCAGGGCCGGGTAGCGGGGGCCATCGAACTCTACCAAACCCGTACGACTGATCTGCTGCTGTCTGACCAGTTGCCTACGTCGATTGGCTTCAACGCGGTAACCCGCAACATTGGCGAGACCCAGAATAAGGGTATTGAAGTCAGCGTATCAACGGTGAAAGTGAATACAAAAGGCGGATTTAAATGGACGACTGACTTTGTGTTCTCTAAGAATTCGGAAGCCATTATCTCCCTGTTCAATGGACCTGTTGACGACGTGGGTAACAAACGGTTTATTGGAAAACCGCTGACTGAATTTTATGATTATAAGAAAGCGGGTATCTGGCAAACCAGCGAAGCTGACGCAGCCAAGTCCTACCAAAGTGCCGTTGGTCAGATTAAAGTGCAGGACACCAATAATGACGGTAAAATTACGGCCGATGACCGGGTGTTTCTTGGCTCAGATAGTCCAACCTGGAGTGGTGGTATCACAAATCGATTTAGCTACAAAGGCTTTGACCTGAACTTCTTTGTGTATGCCCGGATTGGCCAAACCATCCTAAGCGGCTTTCACCGCGATAATAACCAGTTGGCGGGTCGTTATGAGCAAATTAAAGTGGATTACTGGACGCCTAACAACCCGACTAACGAGTTCCCCCGGCCCAACTCAAGCCAGGAATTCCCTGTCTATAACTCGGCTATCTACTATTTTGACGGCTCGTTTGTGAAAGTCAGGAACATCAACCTTGGCTACACCTTCCCGGCGTCTATTACCCAGAGACTCCGTATGCAGTCGCTACGGTTATTCACCAGTATTCAGCAGCCGTTTATCTTTTCGACCTACCGATCGAAATACAACGGTGTCGATCCTGAAACCAGCGATGGCACGGTTAGTAATGGCGTTACGCCTGCAACCCGCGTAGTGACCTTCGGTTTAAACGTTAAATTTTAAGCACATGAGTGGTCGTGGCCTGATAGATAAAAAATCAGGCCTGTGATTACCAGTCACTACGTGTGTTTATAGCAATCTTTAGCATTTAAAAACATGAAACCAATATATTCAAAATCCTTCCGTGTCTTGGGCCTCGCGGCTCTTTTGTTGGGCGGGCAATCCTGTAAGGACCTGCTGGAAGAGAAAGTAATTTCCAGCATTGGCAACGATTATATAAATACACCTAAAGGCTTTGAAGACGCCAGCAAAGCAGCTTACTCATCGCTGCGCAATTTTTACGCATCGGAGCGTGGCCTGACCATGTCTGAATACGGCACAGACATTTACACGACCGGGGCCGACGGAAGCTACAAAGGGTTTCACTTTTATGATACCCAGTTAAACAGCTTTGTCGACATTATCCAACAAGTGTGGGAAGAGTTGTACAGAGGCATTAACACCACCAACGCGGTCATTGAACGTGCCCCGGCTGCTACCGTTTCGGATGCTACCCGAAAGCTACGGGTTGCTGAAATGAAATTTCTGCGGGCGCACTATTACTTTATCCTGGTGCAACAGTTTGGTGGAGTAGACCTGCGATTGAAAGAAACCCTTGGGCCTACCAAATCAACCAGCCGGGCATCTGAAGCAGATATCTACAAAACCATCATAGCCGATCTTGAAGCCGCTATACCAGATTTGCCAGCCATCAAAGCTTCGTCGCAGGGCGGCAGTGATTACGGGCGGGCCACCAAACCAGCGGCCGAGCATTTGCTGGCGAAGGTTTATTTGACCAAAGCTACCTCGTCGGCCAAAGCGGCTGACGATTATGCCAAGGCCGCAACCTTAGCACAGAGCGTAATCAGTAACTATAGTCTGAAGCTGTTACCCGATTTTGCCAGCGTGTTCGTCCAGGGAGCCGGAGAAATCAATGACGAGGTTGTTTTTTCGGTGCAGTACACGGCTGATCCGCTGACCAACATCAATTCGGCGAATACAAACAATGGAGAAGGCAATAAGCTGCACTTGTATTTCGGAATGCAGTACGACGTGCAGCCCGGTATGAAACGGGATATTGCCAACGACCGACCCTTTAAGCGGCTTCGCCCCACGACGTTTTTGATAGAAACCGTTTTCAAAGACCGGGAAAATGATTCTCGCTATAAAAAGACGTTCAAAGATACCTGGCTGAGCAACAACCCCGGAGCGAATCTGAATACCTCTTTTGACAACAGCAAAGCGAAGATAACCTTAAAAGCGGGCGATACGGCCATTTACATCCCAGGCGTTGAGTGGACGCTGGCGCAGCGGGCCGCCAAACCATACCAGGTACTGGTACCCAGCGCTTATACGGCAGCCTTATTCCCAACGCTGCAAAAATTCCTCGACCCAAACCGCCCCGATCTAACGTACGAACCTGGCAGCCGCGATTACATAGCATTCCGGTTGGCCGAAACGTACCTGATTCTGGCCGAAGCCCAACTGAAGCAAGGGAAAACGACGGAAGCCACAGCCGCCATCAACGCTGTGCGCCGGCGGGCAGCTTTCCCCGGTAAAGAAGCTGCCATGACCATCACGCCCGATATGATGGACATGGAAATGATCTATCAGGAACGTGCCCGCGAACTGGCTGGTGAACAAACCCGCTGGATGGATTTGAAACGTTGGGGAAATTTGGTGGAGCGGGTTAAGAAATACAATCCGGATGCCGCTGTGAACATAAAAGAGACGAACAACCTGCGGCCCATTCCGCAAACCCAGATTGACCGCACGGAGAAAGCCGCCGATGGTAGTTCAAGCTTTGCGCAGAACCCTGGCTATTAATCCATTCGACGTTTGGCTAGTGGTTTGCCATGGATAATTTGTAAGCCACTAGTTAAACGTCTATGACTGTAAGTAGAACCAGCTCTTTCAGGTCTTATCCTGGTTAGTTCTCAAACAAAAAAGTTTTTATTTCATTGTCAGTAACTGCTGTCTAAGCTTATACTGATTATTCCTACCCCATCTTTATGCATGAAGCTGTAAACAGACGACAGTTTCTCACAACGGCCGGACTATCGGCTCTGGCACTCACTGCCGGAGCCGATCGGCTGTTGGCGGGATTAGCCAAAAAGTCAGGTATTAAAATTGCTTATTCGGCCATTACGTGGGGTGGTAACGACGCCCAGGCTATTACTGATCTGGCTGCGCTCGGCTACCGGGGCATTCAACTCAGGGCGAACACCTTTGGACCATACCGCGCCAAACCCTCTGAACTAAAAGCGCTGCTCGATCAGCATAAGTTAACATTAGCCATGTTTTCGAGTGGCAATGTAGAAGTAGACCCCGCCAAGGAACAAAGCACCATCGACCAGCACGTTGCCCACGCCAGTTTCGTGAAAGCACTGGGAGGTTCGGCCATTCAATTAACCAACTCGGCGAGACCCCGGAAGAAGTTGATGTAAT
>JAQBNX010000384.1 GCA_028288385.1 Spirosoma sp. | reverse complement strand
ACACAACAGGCAGGAAACAATTAGTAAAGTTTTCATGGATTGCATACGGTTTGCGTGGTTATGGAGGGGAAGGTTTTCACAGAGACGCAACTTGGTTAATTTTTTTGGTAATCAACAGCCGTTTATCGCCGTTCATCAGCGTCGTCGCGAATATGTACGTATCGCCCCCTTCGCTAAGCTTTAGCTTTTTGCGCAATTCTGCCACAGACTGCGGAAAGTTGCGCACAGTGAGGTTAGCTTTTCCCGAAGGAACCAACTGGTGCAGTTCGGTTTGGTTAGGCTTTATAACATGGTCCAGTTGGAAGATGCGACCCGGAAAGTCGCCTTTGTAGTCACTGCTGGTATAGAGGTGGCTGTTTGGCGCCAGTTTGACCAGCCCAAACCGGGTGGCTGCCAGTCTAAAGGCTCCCGCCTTCAGCACTGCCGCATTGGGTTCATAGATATAGTGTTGTGGGTTACCTAGGGCTACGTGGGTCTGCCGTTCTTCCTCGCGCTTAAACGCAAACCGTATCGTGCTGTCTGTTAATAGGTTGATGGCATTAATTTCTATCGTATCGATAGCCGTTTCATGCTTAGTTAAGACAAAAAGCACCTCTTTTACCTCTCCCTGAACTGCTACTACGTGAATGGATTCGACCGCGTTCTGGCCAGAGATTTTAGACCCGGCTGCAAACTGCCGAATGGTCCCGTCGAGGTCAACCAGGGGGGATGTTTTCAGGAGAACTTTGTCGGCCTGGTGGAGGAGGCTTGCCAACACATCCACCCGCGATACGTCGGGTTCGCAATCTGCCAGCCGCACAACTTTGCCGCCCTGTTCATCGCGCCGATGGGGGTCCAGGTAAATCCAGTCGGCCGGTTGGCTTAATTGGTCGACAATCGCCAACCCATCTCCCACTTGGACCATTACGTTGGTTGCGCCCAGTTGGGACAGGTTATAGGCGGCCAGTTCGGCCAGTTCGGGCCGATGTTCTACGTAAATAACCTGGTCGACGCGCTGCGCGAACCCCCAGGTATCGATGCCCATGCCACCCGTGAGGTCGAGTAGTTGTTTGCCTCCTACCAACGATGCCTTGTAGTGCGCCGTTTGCTCTGAGGAAGCCTGCTCAACCGACAGTGCTGGCGGAAACACTACGTCATCACTAGCATACCAGGTAGGCAGTTTTTCGCGGGCTTTCTGGCGGGCGGCTATCTGAGCGGCTACCTGTTTTATGTCTATACTGGCCGGGTGGGGACGTAGCACAAGCTGGCGTACGTCGTCAGTCAGGTGATGGCGAATAAATTCTTTTTCGGGAGGTGAGATTAAAAACAATATGGATTTAATTAATTTTATTTTAATCACTTTTTAATTTTTTGCAATCTAGTACTATTGCATAAAATTTGAATGTCTCTTCGATCGCCGGGAAATTACGTCTATATGCAACGAGTTAGTCCAATTCGTACCTTTGCTTCCTATAAAACGGCCTGGCTTCGTCAGGATTTACCCGCTGCTTTATCGGTTTTTTTAGTAGCCCTGCCGCTTTGTTTGGGCATTGCGCTGGCCTCGGGTGCTCCGCTGTTCTCGGGACTGGTTGCCGGCATGATTGGTGGCATTGTGGTTGGTCTCTTCTCGGGTTCCGAAGTCAGTGTTAGCGGGCCAGCTGCCGGTCTGGCGGTTATCGTAGCCGACGCTATTGCAAAAATAGGGTCTTATGAGTCATTTCTGGCCGCGGTAGTACTGGCAGGCATCATGCAATTGGTGCTGGGTCTGATAAAAGCCGGTCGGTTCAGCAGTTTCTTTCCTGATAGTGTCATAAAGGGAATGCTGGTTGCCATTGGTCTGGTCATCATTCTAAAGCAGATTCCGCACGCGCTGGGCCGCGACAACGACTACGAAGGCGAGTTTGAATTTCAGCAATTGGCCGATGGAGAAAATACCGTATCTGAAATTTACCGGGCCATCGAAACGGCCAGCACCGGTGCCGTTCTAATCAGCGTCGTGTCGCTGGCTTTTTTAATTGGCTGGGAGCGCGTAGCGGGCCGTAGTACCCGGATGTTCTTCAAGAATTTTCCGGCGGCTTTAGTAGTGGTCCTGCTCGGTATTGGCCTGAACGAATTTTTTCGGGTAACTGTCCCAGACTGGTACCTTGGCGATACGGCCCATCAGCACATGGTTCAGATTCCAACCATTGCCCCCGGCAAGAGCCTGTTTTCTATTTTTGACTTTCCCAATTTTAGCGTCCTGCGCAATTCCGAAATTTACGTTATCGCGGCCACCATTGCTGTTGTAGCCAGCCTGGAGACACTACTGAAGCTGGAAGCATCTGACCGGCTTGATACCGGCAGGCGTGTGTCGTCGACCAACCAGGAACTGATTGCGCAGGGATTAGGCAACACCCTCTCGGGCCTAATTGGGGGCCTGCCCATTACGTCGGTTGTGGTACGTACGTCGGCCAATATTTACGGTGGTGCCAAAACACGGGTGTCCACGATTTTTCACGGTATCTTTCTGCTTATTGCCGTATTTCTGGGCGGACCCCTACTGAACCTGATTCCGCTCTCGTGCCTGGCAGCAGTTTTAATCATGGTTGGCTACAAACTAGCCCGGCCCGCCATTTTCAAAAAAATCTATAAAGATGGCTGGAGCCAGTTTGTGCCGTTCATGGTTACGGTGCTTGGCATCATCTTTACCGATTTGTTAAAGGGCATTGCCTTGGGCACCGTTGTGGGCATCCTATACGTACTATA
Source organism: Spirosoma sp. (assembly GCA_028288385.1). Classification (GTDB taxonomy): domain Bacteria; phylum Bacteroidota; class Bacteroidia; order Cytophagales; family Spirosomataceae; genus Spirosoma. The sequence goes on along the minus strand of JAQBNX010000384.1, from coordinate 3,967 downwards.
CACAAATTCACGTACCAACTTTCGGGTTACCCGGGCTGGCACACAGGTAAAAATCGATTTTATGAAGGACCTGTATTTTCTGAGCAAACCTCAGTTAAAGGAGATTCTGGGCGGACTGAAGCCGGGCGATGAGGTCGTGATCGATGGCAGTAAAGCTCCCTTTATTGATCACGATATCTATACCATGCTTCACGAGTACCGCGACATAGCTCAGGTGCAGGGAATTGGCTATGAATTGCGACTGGTTGTTTCATCACCAAAATAAAGTAAATAATAAGTTTACATAATAGTGATATTTTAAATATAAATAGTACATTTGGACGTTGCCGAATTGGTAGCGCAGCCAATATCCTACTGCCTAAACAGGCGGCATAGGCCCATAAATTGCTCTTCGTACAGGTTATAAAAAAAGTTATATTTTTTAGGCTATTCTTTGTATAGATAAAAATTCCAGTATCTAATTATTCAGCATTTAAATCACTCAAGCAGTTATCAAAATTCTTTAAAAATTGTACTATTCTATTAATATTGCTGGGCTATACTGAGAGATTTCCCTGTAATGCATGGATTGGTTATCATTCGTCAAACTTTCGTCTTTTGATTACTGTTCCTGTAATGTAGATTCATTAACAGGAGGTTATGCATGCCTTTTTTTAAGCTGTTTTCTAGGATGAACTAGCTTGTGTCAAAATGTTTAAGAGACGGCAAAATTGAACTTAACTAATTTATTACTTAGCCATTGCAGGATAATTTTTAGTGATAATTACCACCACTAATAATGTTTCACTCTGGCTTATTGACAGAAAATACTCATGAGACTCACTCATAGTTATAAAAATAATACTACTTTACATGATCTGCTCACGGTGCTGTCCCGATCGATTGTAGCCTATGTTGACCGATACTCGGAAACATTTGAGGCCTTAGTACGTAGCGGTAATCCATTTGGCGGTAATTGGCTCCCAATAACTTTGGATTCAACAGGTCTCAGTACAACTAAAAGGGGCGGTAATGAGCTGGTTCATGTGCAGCAACAGATAAATACGCTGACCCAGACAGTGGCTTTACTAAGTAATCGTGTCGAGCAATTGTCCGCACAACTATCCACCGGAACGAATAGTACTGCTTGCGGTACACCAGCGCGTTTGACAGGATCAGCTAACAGATCGGTTAAGAACCCTACAAACGAAATCGGCATTAACCGTTACCGCACCTTACAGGAGAAACCATAACAAAGCTTATCTCTGGCTGGTTGACTCAGCAATCATGGATTTGCTGACGACCGCTTACCAGACCATTGGTCACAATACATTACCAAAATTCTGGCTGATTAGGCTATATAAAATCCTGTCACTATGAGAGGGGAGGCTTAACACCAGGTAATCAACTTTGTCATGAAACGTTTTTCAGTTATATACCTGCTCCGTGAGCAGTATCATCATATCGCCTGTAACACCCGGTCGGAAGCTTTTGATGTTTTGCGTAAGTTACAACTTGATATAAAACGGACGCCCGTTGGTGTCTATGATGCTAAAACCGAGCTGTTTGAGTGGGAACCCACGCGCCAGCATACCTACAACGGCGCTAATATTCAGGAGCAGAGCAAACTGGCAGACCAGATCATCACCATTGCTCAGGCATTACGTCATCGGGATGCGGATCGGGTCCCGTCATTGAACAGGCCAAGTTTTTTTGCTTAAATTTACTTGGCGATTAAAGGCTGTTTCGACCGGAAGAGTGCCCTTTAGCGTGCTGAAACTAGTGCATATATAGTAACCAGGTTCGTTAGGTGTCTTTTGTTGGTTAAACAGGCCCGACTTACGTAGTCGGGCCTGTTTAACCAACAAAACCTCAGCCTACGATGGCCTACCTGATGAACCGCCGGAACTTTCTGAAAACGAGTAGTGCTGGCGCTCTCAGCCTCGGACTGATGCCGGGACTAACTCGCCGGGTGGCTCCCAGCGACCGCCTGCGGGTGGCCCACATCGGCCTGAATGGCATGGGAACCAACCACCTGAACTGGTTTGCCAAACTACCTGATGTGGAGGTAGTTGGACTGTGCGATGTCGATGAAACACACCTCAATAAAGCACTCGGCGTTTTACAGAACCTACAGCCCAATACGACAGCAAAAACCTATGCTGATTTCCGGCATCTGCTGGACCGACCCGATATTGACGCCATCACCTGTGCAACCCCCGACCACTGGCACGCCCAGATTGCCATCATGGCGTTTCAGGCGGGTAAGGACGTATATGGCGAGAAACCGCTGTCTTACAGCGTTCACGAGGGGCAGCAAATGCTGAAGGCGCTTAATCGCCATAATCGAATTTTTCAGTTGGGTACGCAGATTCATGCGGGAAATAATTATCACCGGGTGGTCGAGATTATCCGGGCCGGTGCTATTGGAAAAGTGAATACGGTACGGCTCTGGAAAACGGGTTTCCCGCCCGTGCTGGGTCCGGCCAATTACCAGACGCCACCACCTACCCTCAATTGGGATATGTGGCTGGGGCCAGCCCCGGTTTCGCTATACACACCGGAGCGGTGTCATGTCAATTATCGCTATTTCCTGGATTATTCGGGGGGTGTTTTTCAGGACTTCTGGTGCCACATTGCTGATGTCGTCTGGTGGTCGGTTAATCCCACGGGGCTGCGCAGCATAAAAGCGGTAGGGGGAGCTCCGGAGGGTATTGCCGATGCGCCAAAGTGGATTGATATAGATTATGAATTCGATGGGCTTACCCTCCACTGGACGAGTACGCCCCCAAACGTGCCGGGAGCAGAAAAGCGGCATATTGGCGCTTATTTCGAGGGCGACAAAGGAACACTCATCTGCGATTATGAAACCCGTGAGATAACCATCAATGGCGTTACCATGACCGACCTACCAGACATTCCCATTACGATCGAACGCTCACCGGGCCATCAGCAGAATTTTGTAAACGCGGTGAAATTGCGGCAGCAGCCAGAATCAAACCTTGCCTACGCCCGACAAATGACCCTGCCCATGCACCTGGGATTGATTTCTTACCGCCTGGGTCAGCCCCTGGAATGGAATGCTTCCAAAGAGAAATTTCGCCACAACTCGGAAGCAAATTCCTTATTGTCGCGCACGTATCGAAAAGGATGGAACCTGATATAAGGGCAGGCGCTATATATTACTGACTGTATAAAGTAAACGGATGGGCCGAACTACATTACGTAGTTCGGCCCATCCGTTTACTTTATAGCAGAGACTGCTGATAGCCTAGCGGAAACCGTGCTGGCCTAAATGCTGAACGTCGTCATTGTTGCGGGGATTTACACCCATAACAATGCCACCCTGTTTGATGCCTGCTTCGTACTCCTTCGCCCGATCGTCTGGAATGCCCGAACCAACCAGGGCACCAATCAGACCACCGGCCAGACCACCGGCACCGGCACCGGCCAGACCAGCTGCCAGGGGACCTGCTACGACCAGACCAAGACCTGGCAAAATCAGGTTAGAACCTATAGCAGCAACGGCAGCTGCAATGGCTCCTAACGTGCCACCAATGGCTGAGCCGACGCCTGCATCTTCCATAGCCTTGTTACCCAGATCTGTGTCATGGTCGTCGTGGCTCTTGGCAAAATGCTTGTTGCGCGTTTCGTCGGACATAATCACATTAATGTCTTTATCGGTGTAGCCACGACTCTGTAGCGTAGAATACGCCTTTTCAGCGCTCTCGCGGTCGTTATACATCGTTGTCAACATCCGATTGTTCTGCCCCGACGAAGTCGATGCGTTCATGTTAGTGTTGCTTGAAGATTGATTTGTGTTACCTTCCATGGTTTTTGTTGGTTTGATGGTAATAAAATGGCTCTTCTAAGGTTTAGGTGAGCTGCTATTCTAACAGATAGCCTCTAGCATTGTTCAGAAGAATTGACGGAACGGGAAAGGAAACGAAATGCCTGCCTGGAAAGAACGGCTTCATTACCCAAGATG
>JAQBNX010000334.1 GCA_028288385.1 Spirosoma sp. | reverse complement strand
CGATGGTGGCCGTTTTACTAAATGAAACGGTAACGACCTCTACAGAAACTCGCTATGTCTCATCTGTTAAGCAATCTAATAAACAATACCGAGATCGTCCTTACTTAAACTGACGATCAATTTCACTCAGCAGGTACGTTTTTGGATCGCTGAAATATTCCCAGAACATCACCCCCGCCAGACCCTTCTTTTTCACGTAGCGGCACTTGGCTTTCACCGATTGCTCGTCATCGTAGGATACGAACCGCTTTAGGTCGGCATTGTATAAATAAGGCGCTTTGGCCCGCCGGTCCCAGTAGCGTTTGTAAGCAGGATTAGTGAGCAAACTGTCTTTGATAAAGCTATAGCCCCCGCCCTGTTCAACCTTAGTAATTGTGCGTGGATGAGCTTTCGGGTTTCCGTTTTGTAACTGCCATGACCGGCCATAGAACGCAATGCCCAATAGGAGTTTTCCGGCGGGGACACCGGCTTGCTTATACAACGTAACGGCCCGGTCGCCGGAGCTTTCGTTATCCACCCTGCCCGATGCGTAGAGGTTTGTGTGATGACCGGCCTGAGGCCCACCAGTGAAAAAATCATACGACATCACGTTGATATAATCCAGGTACTGCTGCGCCTGCGCCATATCGGTATGCGTAAAAATGCCTTCAAAGCCGGGTAGCGCCGTCGTAACCAGGTACTCCTTGCCCGTCTGCTGCTTCAGTCTGTTCAGTCCCTCCCGCAGGGCTTTAAGCATTAGGGTAAAGTTCTGTTTGTCTTCAGGCCGAAATACGTTGTCTTCGCCCTTCATGCCGGGGTATTCCCAGTCAATGTCGATGCCATCCAGTTGATACTGACGAACAATGTCGACCGCCGAAGCCGCAAATGCCACGCGGGACGTATCGCTCAGGACGGCGTCTGAAAAGTTTTCGCTCCACGACCAGCCACCGATGGAAATAAGAATTTTCAATGCTGGGTTACGTAGTTTGAGGTTATTCAGTTTACGAAAATTCGTGGAGTCGGTGGCGAGGTTGTGCAGCCACGCCCGGTTGTTTTTGATGTCGACAAAGGCGTAGTTAATATGTGTTAGCTTTTCAACCGCAATCTTGTCGGTGTCTACCAGACCGCGGAATCCACCTACGTAGGCCAGCACAATGGGTTTAGCTTTCGGACCAGGCTTGAAGCCTACAATAAATAGAGCAATGCATAGAACAAGGAATACGTAAATCAGTCTAAACATACATGAGGCCGTTTGGAATAGAGTCATGCCGTGGGCAGCGACAGCACGGCCCACGGTGAAACATTGGGAGTTTACTCTGTCACATCCGGCTGTTCATTCGCCTGAAGATTTCGTCGATTTCCTGGCGGGAGGCTGTCCGGTTTGTCTCCGAAGTGCCATAGCCAATTTCCAACGCGCCCGCTTCAAGCCCTTTCATCATCGCATCAGCAAAATCACCAACCGGCACGCCAAAGGTGTGCAGACCCGTCCCACCCAGATCTGTATTGACGGCGGGTGGCACTAGCTCGATGACTTCAATGGGCGTACCGGCCAGCTGATGCCGCAACGACATGGTGAATGAGTGCAGGGCAGCCTTAGTGGCACTATAGATCGGGGCAAAAGCCCCCGGTACAAAGGCCAGACCTGACGTTACGTTGATGATGGCAGCCTGCGGGTGCTGAAGCAAGTGCGGAATGAACAGCGAAGTCAGGTGAAGGGGAGCTTCTAGATTGATGGCAATTTCGGGCTGACTTTCGGTCCAATCGGGTTGGCTGTGGGCTAGCTGCATTCGGCGCTGAATACCAGCGTTGTTAATCAAGACATTGATCTGCGGATGATTGCTGCTGACCCAGTCAAATAATGCTACGCGTTCGGATGGCTGGCCTACATCGCACTGGCGAATGTGGAGTTGCGGGTATTGCTGCTGTGCTTCCTGAAGCCGGTCGGCCCGGCGCCCGCATATGATTACCTGGCTGCCTGCTTTGAGAAACCGTTCTGCTAATGCCCAGCCTATGCCCGATGCTCCGCCCGTAATCAGGACGCTGCTTGCTTTTATATCCATGAATAATTTACTGTTTTATACTAGACCCGCCATCCGTTGTTTTGTTTGGAAGAGCGCCGTTCATCCCTGAATAATTCCGAACGAACTTTGTGTTTTCAGGTCTAGTGGCGATTCTCCTAAATTACCTGCTTTTAGGCTATCTCAACCCGCTGTATGAAAATTGTACGACTGCTGTTTCTGGCTTTGGCCACCCTCTTTGTCCAACTCGCCATTGCGAAACCAACCACGCCACTGGTATATGAAGTAAACTTGAACGACCGCGCCGACGATCAGTTTAAGGTGATGCTGCACGTAAAAGGGTTGACCGCCAAAAACGATGTGTATCAATTTGCGACTACGGCGCCCGGTACGTATCAGGTCATGGATATTGGTCGCTACGTTCGGTCGTTCAAAGCATTTGATGCGAAGGGACGCGAATTAAAAACCCGGCAAATATCCACCAACCAGTGGAAGTTTGACAAACCTAAAAAAGTCAGAATCATCCAGTACAGCATTGCAGAAACCTGGGACACGCCGGTCAATGAACACAAGCCCTATAACATGTGTGGGACATCCATTGAGAAGGACCACGTGCTGATCAACGGGCAGGGCGTTTTTGGTTTTCCGAGCGGAATGCAGGCGGCTCCCATTGAAGTGAAACTCACCTATCCGGCAGAATGGATCGTTGGAACGGCTCTGGAAACGAACGGGAAGGGTTATTTTAAGGCGGCTACTTATGACCAGATCGTAGATTCGCCCATTCTGCTGGGTCGCCTAACCAAAGCCTCCACAACCGTTGCGGGTGCACAAATTGATGTGTATACGTACTCGAAAACCGACCGGATCAAGTCGGACCAGTTGCTCAACAACATGCAGTCGATGCTCAATGCGGCTGGTCAGTTTTTGAAGCAGTTACCCGTTAAGCGGTACACCTTTCTGTATCATTTTGAGGATCAGAGCTGGGGTGCCTGGGAGCATTCGTACAGTTCGGAATACGTAATGAAGGAAGGGGAGTTCACCAAGAAACTGGCCGATAACGTAACGTCTATTGCCGCGCACGAATTTTTTCACGTCGTTACCCCGCTAAACATCCATAGCGAGTTGATTCAGCAGTTCAACTTTGTTACACCGACGCCTTCTGAACACCTGTGGCTGTATGAAGGGGTAACCGAATGGGCCAGTGACGCCATGCAGTTGCGGGGCCAGATCATGGACTTGCCTGCGTATCTTGATGAGTTGAGCCAGAAAATTGCTTATGATAAAAGCCTCGACACGACGTATAGCCTGAGTAAATTAGGCTTGACCTGTTACACCGACGAAGGCCAGCGGCAGTATGGCAATATCTACGCCCGGGGTGCGCTGGTAGCTGGTCTGCTGGATATTCGCCTGTTGGAACTCTCAAATGGTAAACGGGGACTGCGTGAGGTCGTCAATGAACTGGCCACAACCTACGGACCCAATAAAGCTTTCCCCGAAAAAGAGTTCTTCTCGATTTTTGTCAATAAGACCTATCCCGAAATTGCCGACTTTTTTAATAGGTATATAAAAGCGACCGAGCCATTGCCCTTCCGCGAGTATTATGGAAAACTGGGCATTATCTATACGCCGGTTGCTCCGCTGGGGCAGAAGACCGTATCGCCCGGGTTAAAGGTCAGGACGACGGATGGCAAACTCCGGCTTAGCGAACTGGGTGAATCGGCCCGCAAAGCTGGCTTAGAGGAAAATGATGAATGGATAGCGTATAACCAGCAGCCCTTAACGGGAGCCAACGCTCCAGATGTTTTTAAGAAAATTCTGCAACTGAAGCCGGGCGAATTCTATGACATGACCATTCGCCGGAACGGTCAGGAGACAACCGTAAAAATGGGCGTTATTGAAATAGACGATACCCGGAAATATCAGTTTCAACCCGATCCGCAGGCAACGCTCCAGCAACGCCAGTTGCGGGAGGTCTGGCAGCAAAACCTGTAAGCGAAGAGAGAACGTATAAATAAAGCTCCCCTTACTTACAGGTTTCACTGTTGGTAGGCGTGACCAGTGCACTGAGGAAAATGCATTTCTTTTATTCTTCCTGAATATCTACCCCGTGTTTTTTAGCCGCTTTCAGGATGCGGCCTTTAATCGTTTCTACCTCATCGGCATCGTACTTGGCCGCGTTGTCTTTATGATTGATATACGACCAAGCTGCCCGAACGTGCTCGGGGGTATCAACCGGGTATTTTTTGTTCGTTGGGTCGGCAAACTCCACGTCGCCGTACTTGTTTTCACCTTCCGATGCTCTGACATCATCGCGCTGGTCAATTTTCGAATCCTTGTTCATGGCTGTTGAGTGTTAATGTAGTTGAGCTTTTTTCAAAAACAGCGCTTTGGCCTAACTTGTTTGCGGTATGCCAGGTGGGCTATCGCGCTTGTCGGCGGTAAAAAACAAACCCGTTCTCTTCACCAGTGCGTCGTACGTCGGGCAGAGAATCAAGGAGGGTAGGGGAGGTGGACCCTTTGCGGATGAACAAAACGTCTTTGTCGATAGGGCCATGTAGTAACCAGTTATTGTCGTAGTAGCTGGCGTTTGTAACAGGCGGCTTTTTAGTGTAGAAAAATGGACCGTAACTCCGGTAGCCATACGTCCGTACGTACACATTCTGGCCCTGAGCCCGTTCAAAAAAACGCATGGCCGCTGCCTGCGAGATGCCTTCAATGCGGCCAATGAAAAACCAGAGCGTTAAGGTCACGAAAACGGCCATACCAACAAATAGAGCAATCGTAGCCTGCGCAGGCTGACGTTTACTATAGCCATGCAGGGCTACAAACAGAATTAGGATGAGCCATACGCCCGGCAGGGCTTCCCAGCCCGTCCAATTGATAGGGGCATTCAGGTTGCCTTGTGTAAACGGGTCCTGATCGGCCAGTGACCTCACCAGATCCATGCGCTTAGCAAGGATCGGCGCGGCAATGGTGGCAATCGCAAAAAGGCTGCCCACGACGATCAGTCCCGCGCGCATCCAGTTGTTGAGTTGAATTTTGCGTTCCTCCAACTGCATCAGCGTCAGAGCCGCGAGGTACGTAAGGGGAAAGTAGCATAACGACGAATAATGCACGATTTTGGACTGCACAATGCTGAACAGAATGAGTACTACCCAGAACAGCATCGACATCCACCGCCGAAACTCGCGCTGGTAATTTCGCTCGATGAACAAGGGGCCAAACGCCCGGATGGCAAAGATCGACGCGGGAAAACAGCCCACAAGCAATACCACAAAGTGGTAGCCCGGAAAGCCGCTGTGTCCCGCATCGGGTGTGCTAAACAGCCGGATGTTATAGGCCAGAAACTCGCGCGCGAAAACCGGTCCGTGCAGATACGTTTCCAGCCCACCCCACGCCATAGCTGCCAGGGCAGCGGCCATCGAGAAAACAATGAACTGAGTCGGCGAGATAAACCACCGAAACCGGCTCAGCGCCCAGTAGACGACCAACACCAGCACGACGATGAGGTAGGCAACGGGTCCTTTGGTCAGGACGCCTAGCCCCAGCACCAACCCGCCTATGAGCAGGTAGGCCCACTCTGACTTGGGGGTGTGGATAGGTGTGGTCAGCCGTTCCCGCTTCCACGACGCGAAGATTACATTGACTATACTAGAGAAAATAAATAGGTTGAAAAACGGGTCGATGATGCCTGAGCGGAAGTACAGGTGAGGTGTGACCGATCCCAGATAAGCCAACGACCATAATAAACCAAACCGATGCCCGTGAATTTTCTGGCCCAGGTTATAGAGGTAGACGAGCGTGATGATGCCACATAACGCATTAGGTAGGCGGGCCGAAAACTCACTGATGCCAAAGAGATTCATCATAGCCGACTGGCACCAGAAAAAGAATGGCGGCTTCTCAAAAAAAGGCTTGTAGTCTATATGAACCCGCATGTAGTCGCCCAGGGCGATCATCTCGCGGGAACATTCGGCGAAGTTGATTTCGTCCCAGTCAAAGAGCCGGACACCTCCCAGAAACGGGATGAAAAATAGAGCACCAACACCAGCCAGTAACAGAGAATAAAAAAGTTTTTGATTCATCAACCAAAGCAGTAGCGAAGAATAAGTCCTGTTTCCTCAGAAAACAGTGCCGCAAAATTAGCCGAAAAAAAAGATTGCCCGGGATTGTCGATATTCGCGCCGATGATTTGATCTTGATAACGCTACTATATTATGCTTCCTAACCACCGGTTTACTGAACTCCCGGCCTATGCTCAACTCCAGGCGCATTACGACGTACTCAGTAACCGCCACATGCGCGATATGTTCGCCGAAGAT
>JAQBNX010000323.1 GCA_028288385.1 Spirosoma sp. | reverse complement strand
ACCCCTGATTCTCTGGCGACCGCCACCGATACTTTGCTTTGTCCAGTACGTTGAACACGCCGTCCATGTTCATGGTCGACGCTTCGATATTGCGATAGATGTCGAAATTCTGCGCGCCGAGGAACATGATGTTAAGATCAAACTTTTTGTAATCGGCCGCAAACGTCCAGGCCCAGGTGAACGCCGGATTGGGGTTGCCAATCTCGACCATGTCCTGGGTGTCGTAGGAGATGACACCATCGCCGTTGGTATCGGCAAACTTCATTCCGCCCGGAATAACCCCGTCCTGCTTGGGAGCGGCATCGATTTCAGCCTGGGTGTTGAATATGCCTAATTTTTTGTAGCCGTAAATCATCCCAATTGGGCGACCAACTTTCTGCACATTGTAACCGCCGTAAAAACTGCCGTAGTAGAGCATGTCGTTGGCGCCTTTAATGGCCAGAATCTTATTGCGGTTAAAGGTGATATTGGCATTGGTGCGGAAATTGACCGGTCCGATGTTGGTGCGAAATTCCGCCCCGAGTTCAACCCCTTGATTTTTAACTTTACCAATATTATCCAGCGCGGTGGTAAAGCCGGAAACCGACGGGATTGAAACCGGCAAGAGCATGTCGTTGGTAATCTTGCGATAATACTCGACGTTCAAAATCAACTTGCTGTTGAACAGGGCCAGATCCATCCCAAGATCCAACTGATTTGATTTTTCCCATTTTAAGTCAGAATTAGCGAATGCACTAACCACTTTACCAGCCGCAAATGAGTTGCCCAGAATGTAGTTGTTAGCACTTACGAAGGCCAGACTCGGATAGTTACCAATGGTCTGAAAGTTGTTATTTCCGGTTACGCCCCAGCTTGCCCGAAGTTTCAGATCGCTCAGCCAGGCTGTTTTAGGCATGAAAGACTCTTCCGTTAAACGCCAGCCAATCGAAGCTGCCGGAAAATCGCCCCATTTATTATTCGTCCCGAATCTCGAACTGCCTTCCCGCCGAAACGAGGCTGAAAGCAGGTATTTGTCTTTGTAGGCATAATTGACTCGGCCCAGGAACGCCAGCAGCGACCAACCAAATTCGTAGGAATTGGCCGACCTGATGGAGGCTGCACCCAGAAAGGGAACCAGGTCGTCGGGGAAGGTATTGCCATTGCCCGTAAGCCCGCGTACCTGCTCCTGTTGCGCCGTATAGCCAACCAGTGCATCAAAACTATGATTGGCCCCAAGCTGAGGCCGGTACGTCAGCAACTGATCCAGGGAGTAGTTGGTCAGTTCTTCCGTATTGTCCGTCTCGGTGGCGATCCGGGGAGGAGCACCTGCCGTTCCCGATGCCACCGGCAACCCAATCGTAGAAGGGATATACTCTTTGTACGTGTTGTTATTCAGTTTTATGTTTGCTGAGGTTCTGAACTTGAAATTTCTCAGGAAAGAAACCTCCACAAATCCGCTGGTTAGTAAGTCGGCAATGTTTCTTCTTCGCTTAATATTCTCCAGCATAAATAACGGATTGGGAAACCCGAATACCCCATCTGTTCCATTAATGTAGGGTACGAGTGAGCCATCAGGGTTATACGGCGTAGCGCGTGGGTCCATGAGCAAAGCTCCACCCACCAGTGCACTCCGCCCGTCTGTATTTGCCTGATTTTGCCTCGTGTAGGTTCCGTTAATATTCAGTCCAACATTGATAAATTTATTCACCTGGCCACCCAGATTGGAGCGAACCGAAATCCGGTCATAATTCGTTTTTTTAATTATCCCCTCTTCTTTGTAATACCCGACAGATAGCAAGGCTTTGATAGGACCTACACCGGATGAAATCGTCGCATTCAGATCAGAATAGGGCGCGTTGTCGTGCATGATCAGATCAAACCAGTCGGTCGAGTATTTGGTCTGTTCCGGGAAACGGTAGCCAGCTGGCACTTCATCGAGGGTTGGTTCCCGTTTTTGAAGGATACGGATCTGATCCATGAAAATGTCCTTCTTGAACTGGGCAAATTCAGGGCCGGTCAGCATGGTTACCCGCCTGGACCTCGGCACATTCTGAATGCCGTAATCGAGCGACAGCCCGATATTTACTTTCCCGTCTTTGGCGCTCTTCGTCGTGATGAGTACTACCCCGTTTGAACCCCTGGCCCCATAAATAGCCGTGGAGGCTGCATCTTTCAGCACCGAAACACTCTCAATATCGTTTGGATTTAAGTTTTGTCCGACAGTAGTACCTACTGGAAACCCATCGATAACATAAAGAGGATCACTACCACCCCCCAATGAGCCAATACCCCGAACCCGTACTTCAAATGCCCCGCCTGGCGTACCGCTTTTTTGTTTGACCACCACGCCCGGTGCCCGGCCCTGAAGAATCTGGTTTGGGTTGTTGGCAGGCTGCTCACCAATGTCGCGCATGTTAATTACGGATACGGCCGACGTAATGTCCTGCCGCCGTTGCGAGCCGTAGCCCACCACCACCACTTCGTTGAGTGTCTGATCGTCCGGGGCCAGCGTAACGGAAATAGTGCTCTGATTGCCAACCACGACCTCCTGTCTCTGGTAGCCAACAAAACTAAAGACTAATACAGAAGCAGTGTTAGGTGCCGAAATTCGGTAATCGCCGTTCCCATCGGTTGTGGTGCCCTGCGTCGACCCCTTCACAATCACACTCACGCCTGGCAACCCAGCTCCCTTTTCATCCGTCACCTTTCCCGATATGGTTACGTCGGCGGTTTTCGGGTCTAGTTGTGGCGCTGTCAGAGCCGCCACCATAGGCTGCTGGGTTCGTGAACTGGCTCCTCGCAGACCCTGTCCGTGAGTCGGGCCAGCCAGACAGCCTGCTACCGCACTGTAAATCATTATCTGATACAGCTTTTTCATACGAGTACTTTTAAGGGTTTAGTAGGTAATGCACTAAAAAACGGATAACTTCTTATTCAAATATTGCTATCAGTTGCTGAAGGACTTTCCTATACTTACCTACTATTTTAATTCTATTATAATTTAATAAAGTAGTATTTCATCTGTAAAAGTATACTTATTCGAACCGATGGCTACTCGTATAGGTATAGGTCGGCGTGCTGATAAGTATTTCTGAAAACCTATAGATTACATGGATGATTAGTTTGCAGCAGAACCGAGTATGTGGATTGAATAGAGTATATAAATTTCGGATGGACGCTTATCCCAAAAGTCATCCCCTGTTCCAAATTTGCGTTAAGCTCCTGTTAGTTGGTAGGCACAGTAACCCCTGTACGAATGACTGAGTTTTTAAACCCGTTTGCTATGCTGTATCACATTAAAATCAATGATTATTCCAATACACCCAAGTACCAGCAGATCTATAATTCCATTGTAGACGGCATTGAAAATAAAGACATTTTACCCGGCGATAAGCTGCCGTCAATTCATGAAGTATGCGCTGAGTTCGACGTAGCAAAAGGAACCGTTGAGCGGGCTTATGACCTCCTGAAAGAAAAAGACATTATTGGAGCAGTAAAAGGAAAAGGATTTTATATCAATTACACATAATCAGGAAAAAACCTAAAGATATTCCTCTGATTCAACAAGTTAAGCGCTCATAAAAAAATTATTTAT
>JAQBNX010000311.1 GCA_028288385.1 Spirosoma sp. | reverse complement strand
GAGTCAGTGAACGTATAAGCCAGCGACCCATTCCATCGACCGGTCGTCTTCTGAACCTGTCCGGTTAAACTGAATGCATAACCTTTGTTGGTATTATCCTGTACCAAGGCCTGAGTAACGGCCGGGTTAATCAACAGGTTTGTACCGTATAAGGGCCGGCCATCGCCAGCCAGCGTACCTACCGGCGCAGCTAAGTTAGCATCGCGGATATAAACGGCGTTGACGTCCTTGGTATAGATCATCTCTCCGGTTAAGACTAAACCACCCGGCAGGGTTTTGTCGATACCAATATTCGTTCGGAAGACCTGTGGAAACTTGAAGTTCGGCGCCGTTACGTTAATAGCAAAGGTAGAAGCAGCCGAAACAGTAGTTGGAACGTACTGATTAATGTTAGGGCTAAATGGCGTGGTGGCATTGGCAGCCTGTGTGCCCCGATTGAGCGTGTTAAAGAACACCCCATTATTGCTTAACTGGTTTGAAATCCACACAAATGGCACACGGCCCGTGAACACTCCGGCACCACCACGCACCTGTAAGGATTTGTTACCCAGTACATCCCAGTTAAATCCAACACGGGGTGAGAATAATGGGGTTGTTTTAGGAAGTCGGTTAACGAATAACTGCTCACCATTAGCAAAAGTCAGTGCTTCGGCCGTTGGGTTAGGGAGCAGGTTACTGCCACCCGCATACGTTGGAATATCGACACGCAGACCCAGTGTTACACGTAGATTTTTGATTCCGGAGTAGGCATCTTGCGCATAGAAACCAAACTGAGCTGCCCGAAACGATGCGGCAGGTGCCGGATCACCGGGAACGGCCGAATACTGTTGGTAGAAACGAGTGGGGGCGTTTGCGGCTGTGGGGTTCGTTGCATTATTGATGAAATCGCTGATGCTATTGAACTGGTAAATGCCATTGACAACCTGCGTAAAGACGTTGTAAAACTTATAGAATTCATTGGCCGTGCCGAGCGTAAAGGTATGATTGCCAAGGAAGGCATCAAATTTATCGTTCACCTGAATCACATCTTGGTCAAGGCGGTTGTTGGGTGTAAACGGATCAGGCCCGAGAGAGGTCAGGTTCTGTGCGTTAGGACCCAGAATGTCGACAGTTGGAAATTGCGCTACGGCACCACCCCCACCCTGCTGGCGGGTATCGCGGAAAACGTTGTAACCGATTTGTAGGTTGTTGGCAAACTTACCCTGTGAGAACGATGAATTCAATTCTCCAAAAACGCTGTAGAGGTTATTTAGAATCCGGTAATACGAGTTCGAAAAAGGAAGCGCATTATTGCTGTTCGATCGGCCACCCGGAGGGCCTGCCAGGAACCCGCCAGATCCACTGGGCGGTACGTCGCGGTAGGCGTTCAGTTGATTATAGCGGATCGTGAATTTGTTATTGTCATTGATGTTCCAGTCAATTTTGGCCAAAAACTTAGTGCTCTGCTGAGGAACATTAAAGTTATTGTAGCTGCCGGGGTCGAATGTCCAGTTTTTACCATTATTCGGCGTAACCAAAAATGTACGGAGCCGTTCCAAATCCGTTTCAGGGTTGACCACGCCGTTTAATGTTGAACCAGGCTGGTTTGGAACCCCACCCGTTGATTGCCCATAGGGATACAACACACCCGGCGACGTAGCCGTCTCGCGCTCAAAATTCCCAAAGAAGAACAGTTTATTTTTGATGATGGCACCCCCAATCCGGGCACCATAGTTATTATACGTAAAGCCCGGCCGCTGCAGTTCGGGTAATTCAATGCCGGCAATGCTCTTACCCGCAAAAGCATCATTCTTGGTAAAATAGTAAGCAGACCCCTGCAGTTGATTGGTTCCACTACGAGTTACGGCGTTAACACCGGCTCCGGTGAAGGCTCCCTGACTTACGTCGTAAGGCGACAACTGAACACTAATTTCCTGAATAGCGTCTACACTTACCGGCTGTGCGTTCGATTGACCACCCGGCAGCGCGCTCAATCCAAATACATTGTTGGAGGTAGCACCATCGATTGAAAAGTTATTATACAGGTTTGAGCGGCCACCGAATGAAAATCCGGGTCCGGCCTGCGGAGTCAATACCGAAAAATCCTGGAAACTCCGGTTCAGGGTTGGCAGGCGCTCAAACGTTTCCCTTTTAAAGTTGGTCGAAGCCCCTGACCGCTCGGCGTCGATGATCGACCCACGCGCCGTCACTACGACTTCGGATAATTGCCTGCCGGTTTCGTCCAATTTAAAATTCACTACCGCCGGAACACCGAGGTCAGCCGACTGAAGTTCGCGCTTTAGCTCCTGAAAGCCAACGTATGACACGGTAAGTTCGTAAGGACCACCAATTCGAACGGCCGGAAACGTGTATCGTCCGGTCGCATTTGTTGTTGTCCCGTAGCGCGTTCCCGACGGTGTATGAATTGCCACAACCGTAGCACCGGGCAACTCACTACCCTTATCATCCGTAATAACGCCACTGATGGATGAGGTTGTTACGCCCTGCGCCATTGCCCCACCCACCATGAGCACAACCAACAGCAAACTGCTGAACAGCTTAAAAGCTACTCTAAATTGCAGTAAATTTTTAGACATAGAAGTGTATGATTTATTTTTTATGTGCAAGATTTTCATACGGTTAGGTAATCGCTCTTTTCGGCCGCAAATATGAAACATTTTTCGATGCTGACAACGTAACCAATCTTTAAAAAGTACTACCATAGCTCTATATTCGGCCTGAATTCACAGAAAAGCCCAATTTCAAACCCATTCTGTTCTATTCTCAATGTTATTTTTTTATTAAGGTCCCAAATCATACTAGTAGACTGTTGTCCTTAGCCGAACCATTCGTGGGTGTCGTGCGTAATTCTGCCGAAGGGCTAGGCTAACAGGAATGTTTAGCGCTTAGTTTTGTCGTACTATGATACCAACGGAAACGACTGCCATTAAACTGACGCAATACAGCCACGGAGCGGGTTGCGGCTGCAAGATTTCGCCAAAGATTTTAGATAAAATCCTGCATTCCAACGCAACATCCTCCCAGCCTCGCTACGAAAACCTTTTGGTTGGGAACGACTCGCGCGACGATGCAGCCGTGCTGGACCTTGGCAACGGTGATGCCATAATTAGCACCACCGATTTTTTCATGCCCATAGTCGACGACCCGTTCGACTTCGGACGCATCGCTTCGGCCAACGCCATTAGCGATGTGTACGCCATGGGGGGCGACCCAATCATGGCTATTGCTATACTGGGCTGGCCAATTGATAAGCTGCCTCCCGAAGTAGCTGCACAGGTTCTCGAAGGCTCCCGCGCTGTGTGCCTCGAAGCCGGGATTCCACTCGCTGGTGGCCACAGCATCGACTCGCCCGAACCCATTTTCGGGTTAGCCGTGACGGGTAGAGTTCGGCTGGCTCACCTGAAACAAAACAACACTGCTACCGAAGGTTGCTGCCTGTATCTGACTAAACCACTGGGCGTTGGTATCCTGACAACAGCACAGAAAAAAGGTATCCTTAAACCGGAGCATGCCCACATTGCCCCCACCCAAATGGCTCAACTGAATAAGTTTGGGGCTGTTCTGGGCAAACTGCCTTATGTTAAAGCCTTAACCGACGTAACGGGCTTTGGATTGCTGGGACACCTTACGGAAATGGCGGAAGGATCGGGCTTAAGCGCCGTAATTCACTATGATGATACTCCTAAACTACCCATGGTTGAGGAGTATCTGGCTCAGAAGAGTTTTCCCGGCGGCACAGTACGCAACTGGGACAGTTACGGTCATAAAGTGGGTGAATTGTCCGAAACTCAGCGTTATGTCCTGGCCGATCCGCAAACGTCCGGTGGCCTGCTCATTGCCGTTGAATCACGTAGCAGCACTGAGTTTGAGCGGGTGGCTCAAGAAAATGGTTTCCACCTGCACGCCTTTGGTGAACTGGTGGAGCAACGCGAAAAAGTGGTTTACGTAAGATAGTTATCATACCGAATGAATGGGCTGGCGGAGAACATACCCTCCTATCTTAAGTTTCTAAAAAAGACCCTGGTTAATACTGGATACAACCAAATATCTATCAGCCCGACCACGCGCATAAAACCACTGGCATGAAATTATTCTTTCGCCAAACCGGCGATACAGGTCCAGCCATCGTAATTCTGCACGGCGTTTTTGGATCATCGGACAACTGGCTGACTACAAGTAAGACCATTGCTGCTCATGGGTATCGCGTATTCGCCCTTGACCAGCGCAATCATGGACAGTCGCTCCGCGCCGAAGACCAGTCTTACACCAGCATGGCGGCCGACCTGCGTGAGTTTATACTGGATCAGCAACTGAGCAGCCCAATTCTGATTGGGCACTCAATGGGTGGCAAAACGGTCATGCAGTATGCCATCGACTACGCGGGAACATTTGACAAACTTGTTATAGTTGACATCGCCCCCCGGTTTTATCCCATTCATCACGCCGATATTATTCGTGGATTAAACGCCATTGATCTCCAGGGCATAACCAGCCGCAATGAAGCCGACGCCATCCTGAGCCGCTATGAACCTTCGCCCACTGTCCGGCAGTTTCTGCTCAAAAATCTGTATCGGGCCTCGTCAGAACATAATGAACAGAAGGGCTTCGACTGGCGGATAAACCTGCCCGTGATTGAGCGGGAACTGCATGGTATTGGCGACGAGCTCACCAATCCACGTATCGTAACTGAACCAACATTGTTTATTCGGGGCAGTGAGTCGCCTTACATCACCGACGAGGACATCCTAACGATTAATCGTATTTTTCCTCATGCTCGGGTCGAAACAATTCAGGGGGCGGGCCACTGGGTGCAGGCCGAAAAACCGGTGGAGTTTGTGGACGTACTCATGAAATTTATTTCCTAAATGCCAACCCTATACCTTATCCCTACCCCCCTGGCTGACGACACCGCCGGGCAGGTGTTGCCGCTCCACATTCGGGAGGTTATCGAAAAAACCGACGCCTTTTTCGTAGAGAATGTTCGCACGGCCCGGCGGTTCATTAGTGGGCTCAAAACTACCCGTGTTATTGACGACACTACGTTCTTTGACCTGGATAAAGACACCCCTCCGGCCGACACCCGCCGGCAGATTCAAGAGCTAACCGAGCGCAAGCGAAACGCGGGTGTACTAAGCGAAGCAGGTTGCCCCGGTGTGGCCGATCCCGGTGCGGTCATTGTTGGAATGGCTCACGCCCTGGGCTGGCGGGTAGAACCATTGGTAGGACCGTCTTCTATTCTGCTGGCGCTAATGGCATCGGGTTTGAATGGGCAGTCATTCGTC
>JAQBNX010000267.1 GCA_028288385.1 Spirosoma sp. | reverse complement strand
GTGTTATTATATAACATTAATTCTTCACCACGGGGCAGCACAAATACCGCCTGTAACATTGGTTGCACGAACTGGTACGAATAGCTTATTTCCCGTAAGATTACGAAATGCGTTGGCAATCTATGGCCGCTTGTACACCCGGCATTCGGCTACCTCAAAAATTACCTCTCCATCTTTCATATCCGGCATCATCTTAAACACATCCATGCCGGGCAATTGTCCGCTCATACTGGCCATAAATACGTAGCTGGTTGGTTCCATATGCCTCCAGACGATATGGTCTTTGCCAGCGGTATCAGGCGCTACCAGCCAGTGTGTTTCTTTCCCCACAATTTCGGACCAGATGCTCTCGGCGAAGAGACGTATCCGGCTGATAGCTGCGAACTGTTCGGCATTCTGACCCCAGCTAAACGGACCGTGCGTCACCTTGTCGGGTTGTCGGTCGTCGCCAATGTCAAACACATAAAGTTTAGTGTATTCTTCGTTGGCACCGCGCGTTTCGTGCCGGTTTCGCACCTCAAAGCCTAACCCCACATAACTCGGCATGTCGGTCAGGAACAGCGCTGTAAAATACCGGAACAGGTTGCCCGTCTGGTAGAATTCGTCAAAACGCGGGTCGTCTTTGTCGGCGGTCATCACCGTGAAGTGGGGGGCAACCGGGCGTGTTCGGCGCAACTGATCATAGCGGGCGAACTCTTTTTTAAACTCGTCGGACCCCACCGCCAGAGACTGCAAATCACCCAGCGTCGAATCGGCTTCGATGGCGTCGAGGTGGTCGGCTTCGTCGCCGTAACCCATCGTATTGGGCGGGGCCAGAAACGTTTCGGCAAAGAAAGCGAAGTGCGAGACCCCATTGCCCCGAACGTAACGTTTAATGGATCGAAGCGGGTCATAATAATGGCCAATCATGGCCGGTACGCCTTCGGGCCGCATCTGCACGTGGGCCATGTCGCCCCGCATAAAATCGAAATTATAGACCCGCTGGCACTCATACACTTTCTGGCTGATGTACTGCCAGGCGGGGTAGTTGGGCCGGTCGAAGTCCAGTTGCCACTGCTTGTTGTTGTCTTTCGATTCGTAAAAGCGATACCGCGCCAGCGGCCCAAACACGCGCGACATAGCCTGAGGATGATCAAAAGCGTACTGATACCAGGTCTGTCCGTGCTCGTCGGTCACAAAGTCATCGGGGTCGATGTGCAGGGCGCGGTAGGGTGGTGCCATCGTCATAGGCAGCGTCTCCATTCCCTGCGCCCAGAGGTGCCGTATTAAGTCAATTCGCCGGCGCATCCGCCCTCGGTAGTCCTGCGGATGACCAAACAGTATGCGATGGCGCTGCTCGTCGGATAGGATTGTTTGCTGTGTGCTTGTGGCCCTGGATGCGCCGGTAGAAGGGTCGGTATGGTTGGGCGAGAAGAAAATGTCTTTGCTAAAGAGCAGAGGTGTGCCATCGGCCGCTCCGTAGTACTTCAAAAACTGCCAGATGGCTTCCTCCACGTAGCGATACACCGAACTGCTGTGGTCGACAATGGAAGCACCGTCTCGCTGCACCCATTCAAACAACGCGGGGTAGGTAAGCACCATCTCTGAGAAACGATCGGTATGCGGAATGACGTCCATGCCGACGCTACGGCCCATGGCATGAAGCAGGTTCACTACCACTTTTAACTGCTTCTCTACGGTGTTTAGGGCGGGCACAAACTGAGCCAGCGTCGGGTCAAAAAATTCGGCGTTGATCTGCCAGCTTACCATGCCGTAGAGGCTTCCTACTACGCCGGGTTCCCAAATCGGCAGTAGGTGAATACTATCGTGGCTGGCAGGTAGCGTGAGCACGTAGTTGATTACGTTCCAGAACGAACCAATCGTGCGGACGTTGATGCCCACCATGTTACTCTGTTTCAGCCACGACCCGTCGGGCTGGCCTTTTTGGGGGCTGTCGATGGTTTCGCCGGGGTTAAGCGCCCGGCGCATGGTGTCGTTACCGAGCCGTTTGTGCAGGATTTCCAGCGTCTGATACACCCCGAACTGCACCGCCGTCTGAGGGAGTAAACCCGGAAGGAACGACGAGCGGCCAGACTGGTAGTCATCGGTATGGCGGGCACTGTTTTGCCGCCAGTCGTCCTGCAGATCGGTTAGGGTAGTTGGCATGGAGCAAATGTAACGAGCCTGCCAAACTTTGCCAATGTTTAGAAGGTTGCCGCGATTGTCAGTTTATAGGGTATGCAGAATGTCATCATCGTGGGCGGTGGACTGGCCGGTTTAGTGAGTGCCCTGGAACTGGCGCGGACAGGCCGCAGGGTCACGCTTGTGGAGCGTAAAACGTATCCTTTTCATAAGGTGTGCGGAGAATATGTTTCCAACGAAGTCAAATGTTACATCGAATCATTAGGTGTCAATTTAAGGGGTTTAGGGGCGGCCGACATTCGCCGGTTTCAGGTGTCGTCTCCATCGGGCCGGCTGCTGGAGAGTGGGCTGGATCTGGGCGGTTTCGGCATTAGTCGCTACGTACTCGACCATGAACTGTACCAGCTTGCCCTGGCTGCTGGGGTAGAGTTTCGACTCGGTAAATCGGTCGATGCAGTCAAGTTCGCCGAAAATCAGTTTGTCATTACCCTCAGCGATGGCGCGTTGCTGACAAGCCGGTTGGTACTTGGTACGTTTGGTAAACGGTCCAGGCTGGATAAGGCGCTCAAGCGGGCCTTTATGGGTCAACCCAGTTCGGTAAACCAGTCTTCGTATGTGGGTGTCAAGTACCACGTCCGGATAGACTTACCCGATGATGTGATTGCCCTGCACAATTTTTCGGATGGCTAC
The DNA here is from genome assembly GCA_028288385.1 of Spirosoma sp. Classification (GTDB taxonomy): domain Bacteria; phylum Bacteroidota; class Bacteroidia; order Cytophagales; family Spirosomataceae; genus Spirosoma. The sequence goes on along the minus strand of JAQBNX010000267.1, from coordinate 2,228 downwards.
TGCGGCATGTCGGCAATTGAGGATGGCAAGTACTGCTTGTGTTACCTGACCACCCGTCAAAATCTGCGACGATACGGGAATATTCCCGGGATGGAACAGGCTGTTTTATACAAGAATCCTAACCTGAAGCGGGTTTTCGAGACGGCGCAGTTTCTGTATGATAAACCCGAAGTTATCAATGAAATATCGTTTGCGCCGAAGCGGGCAGTAGAAAATCACATCCTGATGGCGGGCGATTCGGCGGGACTGATTACGCCCCTCTGCGGCAACGGCATGGCCATGGCCATTCACGGGGCTAAGTTTGCCAGCGAGTTGTCGAATGCCTTTCTGGAGGGGCAATTAAGCCGTGCTGAACTGGAAGCGCGGTATCAGCGTGGCTGGTCGGAGCGGTTTGCCAGGCGGCTGTGGACCGGGCGTACCGTACAGAAACTGTTTGGCCGTCCGTGGCTGACCGAAGCGGGCGTGTGGGCATTTGGCGCGTGTAAGCCAGCCCTTCACACGGTGATGCGGCAAACCCACGGGGAGGTGATATAGCATAAATTAAAGTTGAAAGAAAATTCGTGTAGATCAGACTCTATTTTCCTTTCCTCCAATGGCTTTCCCCCGCCGACATAATCCTGATCCTGCCCTGCTTGACTACGTCGAGTGCATTTGGACCGCCGAGCGCCTGTTTGCCCCACCGAACGATTCATTTACAGTACTGCCGGATAGCTTTGTTGAACTAATTTTTAGTTTTGGGCCCAGTCTATCCATTGATGATGGCCACTCACTTCGACCGGCTCCGCGCTGCTACGTAGTTGGGCTACTCGATAAACCCTTTCAGATTCGGGCCAACGGCATTGTCAAAACAGTAGCTGTGCGGTTTCATCCTTGGGGCTTTTTTCCTTTGTTTAGCATCACGCCTGAACCGTCGGCCCGTACTATCGCCAGTGCTGCCCTGAAAGCATCATTGCAGAATCTCACGGATTCTATTCAACAGGCGGTTGAGTCTGATCAGACCGAACGGGCGGTTATGTTGCTGAATGAGTACCTGCTTTCTCGGTTGCGAAACGGAAATCCCCGTCGCGATGTAACTCAGGTAGCGTCGCAACGGCTCATGAGCCGGAAAGGGCAGCTTCGCACCGATGATTTAGCTATCCAAAGTGACGTATCACGACGGCAATTGGAACGAGGCTTTCGCAAACAGATTGGTTCGTCGCCCAAGCAACTGGCCCGGCGCATTCGGTTTGAGCAGGTCCGTAATCGACTATTCTTTGAGCCCGATGTTGGTCTGGCCGAACTGGCCTACGCTTGCGGTTACGCCGATCAGGCCCATATGAACCGTGAGTTCAAGGTGTTTTCCAACCGCACTCCTAAGCAGTTTGTCGCTGATATGCAACTGAATCGTACCTGGTTTCGCACGCAGGGTGTCGCATTTCTTCAAGACTGATCTTTGTTTACAACCGTACTTTGCTGCCAGAAACAAACTAATCTGATTATGGCAACGACTTTGAACAACATTAATCTTTTTGTGCGCGATGTAGCCGGAGTTAAAGCGTTTTATACCAATGTACTCGGCTTATTGGAAGATACACATCGGTCTGCCCCGCCCGTTTTCTGTTACCTACAGGCCGGAAGTTGTTCGCTAACGTTGCAGGACTCCTCAACGCCGGGTGCTCAGACTGGCCCCGCTGATAGTATAGAGATTGGCTTTGCCGTCGATGACGTCGAAACCATCCGTCAACGACTTGCCGAATCGAAGGCGAACATTGGTGAAGTTCAACAAATGGGCTGGGGTGATACTCTCGAAGCCTGCGACCCCGAAGGCCACCGGCTCAATCTGTTTACAATGAAGAGTTTTGGGTGATTCCTGTCTTAATCCTTAGTACGTTCGCAATACCTTTAACCGGTGGTTTTTGTTGAGCCTGATGTGGGGGTTGCTCAATACGTGGAAAATCAACCCGCTGAGAACTAGTGTACTAACGACGGGCAGCGTATTGCGGTAGAAACCTTGCTGATTCACTACGTCGGCAAGTAGATAGACCACCCCGGCAATGGGAAATACGTTTCCGGCCGCCGTTAGGAAGGGGATTCGGCGGTGCAGGTAAAATCGCTGAATATCGCGGAACCGGAACGTAACGGGTTCGTCGCGATTCATCACCTCATTGGCTATCAGAACGCTGAACGTGCTGTCTGTTACGTTGTAAAGTTGTTCGCGGTATTTCTGTCCCCCTGCTTTAAAGTGCAAC
>JAQBNX010000806.1 GCA_028288385.1 Spirosoma sp. | reverse complement strand
TCCTCACCGGCCTGATCAGCGCCGAGGTCCTGGTGCGAGGCTTCACGGTCACGAAGATCTCCCTGGAGGACATCTTCATCCGCGTCTACGGCGACCAAAACAACCCCGAACCGGTCGCACCGGCCTTGGAAGGGGTGAAGTGAGCATGGCACGGCATAACCTCGGCACCGTCATCGGGTTCGAATTCCTCCGCACCATCACCAAACGCCGGTTCTGGATCGGCACCCTGGCCGTTCCGGTCATCATGGGCATCGTGTTCGGCCTGATCTTTATCAGCAACTCCAGCACCGACAAGGCTGCCGACGCGCAGAAGAACGCCCGCTTCAGCATCAGCTACACCGACGCCTCCGGCCTCATCACTCCCGACACCGCGACCGCGTTCGGCGCGAGACCCGCCGCCTCCGAATCAGCCGGGGTGCAGGCGGTGCAGGACGGGTCCGTGGACGCGTTCTTCGCCTACCCTCCCGACCCCGCCACCCAACCCGTGAAGGTCACCGGCACCGATAAGGGGATTTTCGAGAACAATAAATACTCCGCCGTCGCCCAGGCCATGCTGGACGCGGCGGTGAAGCAGAAGATCGGGTCGCCGGAGCTGGCGGGACTGGCCTCCGGGAACGCGAAAATTGAGACGACCACTTACCAGGGCACAAGGGAAGCCGGCGGTATCAATTCGTTGATCCCGCCGCTGATGTTCCTGATCATCTTCTACGGGCTGATCGTGCTGCTGGCCGGGCAGATGCTCAACTCCACCCTGGAGGAAAAAGAGAACAGGGTCACCGAGATGATCCTGACCACCTTGAAACCCACCACCCTGATCACCGGGAAGGTCATCGCCCTGTTCATGGTCGGCCTGGTCCAGATGATCGTGTTCACCTCCCCCATCCTCATCGCCTGGGCCTTCTTCCGGAACTCCCTGAACATCCCCGATTTCGACCTCGCCCACCTCGTCTTCGACCCGGCCCGGCTGGTCATCGGGTTCCTCATCCTGCTCGGCGGGTTCGCCCTGTTCACCACCACCCTCGTGGCGATCGGAGCGGTCATGCCCACCGCGAAGGAAGCAGGATCCTTCATGGGCGTCATGATGGCCCTGATCTTCGTCCCCTTCTACGCCATCTCCCTGATCATTTCCGACCCGCACGCCCCCATTGTGCAGCTCTTCACCTACTTCCCCTTCTCCTCCCCCGTCACCGCCCTGCTCCGCAACGCCTTCGGCTCCCTCACCATCCCCGAAGCCATCATCGTCATCGCCATCCTCTACCTCGGCGCCGCCATTATGCTCCGCCTCGCCGTACGCCTCTTCCAATACGGCTCCATCTCCTACACCTCGAAAATCAACATCCGCACCGCCCTGGCTGCACGGCCCGGCAGGACAGCATCACCCGCTGCGGCACCGGCCGGTAACGAGTCGTGAACGAACGGCTGCACGGCCGCAGGACTTGTTCCTGCTTGGACGGGGGTCGGGTGGCGTGTCCCCGATGTGGTTTGTCGAAATGACGGATTCCGATCCCTCCCAGGAGCCCCTGCAGGGCCTTCCCGCCGGGATGCCGCGCGGCTACGCCCAGTACAAACCGCTCCAGGGGTCAGCGCCTTCCCCAACTCCCCTGAAAAACGTGGGCGGCTACGAGGAGCTGGTGGCCTTCTTCGACTCGCGTGGGGACGGGCTCCGGCGGTCGAAGCAGGGCCTCACCTCCATTGATCACCATATTGACGAACCCGCTGACCGGACCACGTTGGCGAGGCTGTCCCGCGCCATGGGCATGTTTTACGGTGACCTTCTCACCCACAGTGTTCCCGGGGCGCATTGGGAAGTCACTGCTGGGGTCGATCGCTGTGTTCGCATCACACCCAACACCGCCGTTTCCGTGGTCCCAGTCGCCGAAAGACGGCTGACCGTTGGATCGCCGACGCTTCTGCGGAACTACGAGCATGTGATGAAAGTCGTCACACACGAGGTCTGATCCAAAGCTCGGACCAGACTTCACTACTTGCCGACGGCGAGGTTGGCTGCCACCTTCGTTTGCCCGCTGAAGTCCTTGTCCGTTGCGGCGTCCGTGAACAGTGTGTAGCTGTTCGTTCCCGTCATGTTCGTCACGATGCGCCCGCCGCTGCCCGGGTGCCCTGCGCAGCCGACGCTCGGCTCGGCACCCGTGCCTGACGGGTACACAATGACGCACGTGGACCGGAACCCGTTCGCGTCCTCGGCGAGGGCAGCATAAACGGGGACGTCTCCGTCCGTTGCCAGAAACCGGACGCTGTCGGCCACGTTGGTTCCGGAAAGGAGGGGTGGCACCGCTTCGCCGGCCGGTCTAGGCCGATCCGAAACGCCTACGTCGGAGCCACCACCGGAGCAGCCAGCAGGAGGCGAAGAATCCGAAACGTCGCCGCTGGTTCCACCACCGAACGAGCCACGAACCGGCGGAAAGCTCCTTGAAGGAAGTGACCGCTGGCTCCAGGTTCCGCCCCGACAACCAAAACCGAATCACGACGTACATGCTCACCATCATGAGTCGGTTTGACATGACATGTGCGCCGTCCATTGTGCGGGCCCGTCTCAGTCGGCGCATCTTTTCGGGGAAAAAGTGGAATGATGAACGACATTTGGCCGGAGCACGTTGGTGTGCCCGGCCGGCAGCCAAAATTGAAGGTCGAGCTTGTTGATCCGGACGAGGAGCCGCGCCGCATCACTGGCCCAGCGGCGGGGGGGACCTCGCGCCCCTGGCGGCGCGAGGTCGGAGGCGGACTGGGCCGGGCGAACCAGCAGTCTGCTAACGAGCACTAGGCACTGCTCCGC
>JAQBNX010000215.1 GCA_028288385.1 Spirosoma sp. | reverse complement strand
ATCCACGGGGCGAAAAACCCTTACGAACGCTACTGAACCAGTTCGACGCGGCTGCTACGGTTCGCTGGTTTGAGGCCCGTGGTACTGCGCTCAAAACCGAAGCCGATGGCCGTATGTTTCCAGCAACCAATACCTCTGAGACCATCGTCGATTGCCTGCTCAACACCGCCCGGCGGCTCGGCATTACCGTGCAGACGAGTTGTGGAGTAAGCACCCTGACGCAGCAGCCCGATCAAACCGGCTGGCAGCTTACCCTACTCGATGGCAGTACCATGCTGGCTAACCGAGTCCTGGTTGCTACGGGCGGCTACCCACAGCTTCTTTCCTACAACTGGCTGCCTCACCAGGCGGAGCCGCTGGTGCCACCTGTACCGTCGCTGTTCACGTTCAACGTACCAGACAGTCCACTGCTCACCCTGGCGGGGGTGTCGGTACCGGATGCAAGCGTGTCTGTTTCGGGCACTAAACTGGAGCAGCGCGGGCCGCTGCTCTTAACGCACTGGGGTTTTAGCGGGCCCGCGGTACTGCGGTTATCAGCCTGGGCGGCCCGCGAACTGGCCCATGTTGATTACCACTTTACGCTGCGCGTGAACTGGGTCCCAACGCATAACGATAATATGCTCCGAGCGGACCTACAGCGCTTCCGGCAGCAAAATGGCCGCAAGCACGTAGCGTCACAGAACCCCTTAGGACTACCCACCCGGCTGTGGCAGGCCTTGGTGCAGGAGTCAGGAATTGCCAGCGAGCAACGCTGGGCCGACCTGCCTGCCAAGCCCCTGAACCGCCTGACCGAGCGGCTGACAAACAGCCAGTTTGAGGTAGTGGGCAAAAGTACGTTTAAAGAAGAGTTCGTGACCTGTGGGGGTATCTCACTAGGTGGCCTGCATCCGCAAACGCTCGAAAGCAAAGCGCAGCCAGGGCTGTTCTTTGCCGGCGAAGTGCTCGACATTGACGGCATTACGGGGGGCTTCAATTTTCAGAGCGCCTGGACAACAGGCTACGTAGCGGGCCTGCACATTGGCCGATAATTACTGTGCCAGTACAATTCGGGCCGAGTCTTCATCCTGCTTTAATTGGGATACCAGCGCAGGCAGACCTTCAAACTTTTGTTCGGGCCGCAGGAACTCCCGGAACCGGAGCGTGAGGTGTTCGCCGTAAATATCCCGGTCGAAATCAAAAATATAGGTTTCAATAGTCAGGTTGGTAGCCGCATCCACGGTGGGCCTAAAGCCAATGTTTAGCATGCCGCCATAAAGCTGATCTTTATACAGTACGTCGACCGCGTAGACACCGTTGGCTGGTATGAGTTTATTAGGATCATCGACCTGCATATTAGCCGTTGGAAAACCAATGGTACGGCCCAATTGGCGGCCTTTCACAATGGTACCCGTGAGGCTGTAATAGCGACCCAGAAACCGATTAGCAGTTTGAATATTACCACTGGTCAGTGCCGTGCGTATTTTAGACGAGCTAACCCCAACCGCTTCAATATCCTGCCGGGGAATCTCTTCCACCTCAAAGCCGTACTCATCCTGATGGGCCTTGATGTAATCGAAGCCTCCTTCACGGTCCCGCCCGAAGCGATGGTCATAACCAATGACCAGTTTCTTGGTTCCAATTTTTTCGATCAGAATCTGACGAATAAACTCTTCGGATGATAGCTGCGAAAACGACCGGGTAAATGGAATCACAACCAAATGATTGACACCCACCTGATCGAGCAGTTCTATTTTTTCGTCGAGTGTCGTCAGCAGTTTCAGATCCTGGCTGTCATTAGAAACAACCGTACGCGGGTGGGGCCAGTACGTAATCAGCACCGACTCGCCGTTACTGACGGTGGCTACCTCGGTAAGCCGGGCCAGGATGGTCTGGTGTCCCCGGTGAACGCCATCGAAGGTGCCACTGGTGACTACGGCATTGGGCAGGGGTTGAAGGTCGTCTAGACCACGGTGAACGATCATAGCGGTGGGCCGGATGCGGGTAGTTCAGAACCATAGGAAGTCATGGCATTAACCGGTAGGCGGCTGACGGAGTGATCGCCCTGCTTATCTCGGCATTTGGCAATAAAATTATCGATCGTATCAGCATCGGCTACATTAAAGCTGCCGATACGCGTTCGGCGTAAAGCACTCATGTAAGCGCCATTATGGAGCAAAAGGCCAAGATCACGCACCAGGCTACGAATATACGTGCCTTTGGAGCATACGATACGAAAGTCTACCTCTGGAAAACAGTGTGTGTCTACATCGAAAACCGACACAATGACCTGCCTGTGTTTGATACCACCCTGTATTTGGTCGACCGTTTCGCCCCGCCTGGCTTTTTCGTAGAGTCGTTCGCCGTTGACGCGTACTGCAGAATAAATGGGCGGTATTTGCATAATGTCGCCCGTTAGTTGTCGGGCGGCTTCCTGAACCTGGTCCGGGGTAATGCCCGTTACGTCAAATTCGCTGTCAAATTTGGTTTCCAGGTCTACAGAGGGCGTGGTTTTGCCCAGCACCAGGGTACCGGTGTATTCTTTTTCCTGGGCCTGGTATTGATCGATTTGCCGGGT
>JAQBNX010000149.1 GCA_028288385.1 Spirosoma sp. | reverse complement strand
TCGCAACTTATTCTTAGTGCATTACATTCGGCCCTCATCAAAACCCGGCCAGCAGTTTGATGTTTTTATCTACTTGGTTCGCCATAAATCAAAAGATTATTTACCGGATGACTTTTCGGATGTGCTTTATGCAGAATTCTTTATGGGCAAGTATTGGGGTAACAAAGTATTCCCTGCCGTGGACACGCAGGGGTTTATCGGCATTGCAACCGCGGCTTATGGCACATTTCTATGTCTCTGCCGAGTGACATTCAAAGATGGCTACCAGGTTTACATCGATCGCTATGTTGATTTTGAAACTATGCGCACAGGAGGGGCCGGGGTCTGATAGATTCTTTATATTTGACTAGAGACGGTTGTTAGGGAAATTTGGAGCAAACCCAATGCAGGAATCTGTAAAATCAGTTGTCTACTTTCGTTTAGAAGTTGAATGTTTGGCTATTTGATACGAAATAAAAATTTCATATCCTGATTTTTAGGATCATATTAGGTTATAACTATACTTCGTCAAGTAAAAGTGGACAAATGAGGTGGGAATGAGAAGAGACAATGCAGTAGATTGTTTCATTCAATACTCCTTAGTTCTGTCCACTTTTACTTGACGGCGTACACTCATAGTTTTGTCGTGTATGAAACAACGGAAGGAAGATAAATATAATCTGCATATAGACAAGGAACTCGCCACCATTGACTCCCTACTGCGTAATGAAGTGTTTGCCTTAGAAATAGCCAATGCCCTGAACATGGCTTATTACGTTTGTTTGGGAGAAATAACAAAGCCCTTATTATCACCCTGAGACGATACGGCTAGCGTAAAACTTAAGATGAAAAAATAGCTATTAATCTGTCAGGGTTTTATGCGCTAGAGTGCGGGGTGGGAGCCGCGTGTTTCCAAGCCAGTCAAAAACCAACCGACTTCTTGCAAGCCCTTGTTGACAATCAAGTTGAATCAGCGACAATCTTATTACTTAACCGCTTGGCCAACGCTACCTGGAAAGCCGGGCAACCCTTCCAAGGACTGGAACGTATTAAATGCCCGTCTTCGGGGTAGCCGGTTTTCTGCCTGAGGACCAAGTTAAAGAAGATAACGACCATATTCATTGGGCAGCCACCAAGTTGCTGTCGGCCATGCAGGATGTACAGGAGCGCTCCATCAACGAGCAGATGAAGAAATTGCGGAGCCTGTTGCAGAATGTACCCTTTGCCGTCGAAATGGCCACGTTCCAGGATGTGGGATATTATGCCGCCCAAGACAAACCCGCCCCGCCTTTTGTATATACTGAAGAGGAGAAATTGACTGTAACGAGGCCCGTAAAGGAGCAGAAAATTGCTCAGAACGTAGCGGGTTTTTATGCGTTGGAATGCGGCCTGAATTATCTGGTAACGACTCAGCAAAAACGTCCTTCCGATATTTTGAAAACCGTGGTTGGTGATACGACCAGCAATGAATACAAGCAACTGCTCTGCCGTTTTGCCAACGCTACCTGGAAAGCCGGACAACCGTTCCTTGGGTTAAACCGCATTACCCGTACTACATTCACCCCGTTTTATTTCCTGTCCGAAGCGGATATTGAGAAGGATTGGGTACAGATAAAGTCAGCAGCTGGTTTGGTGCTGGAGAAGTTATAACAAGACTTTCATATCTGAATTTACCGCTAGACTGAAGTTTTTCACTACTCTTCGTCTCATTGCGAACAAAGAATTAACTCAAACTTCTTGTTTAATCTATGGGCTAATTTTGATTCCTTTTCAGAATAGCTGCCTGCCTCAGAATAAAGTTTAGACTCAATACCCCAGACATTTTCAGCTTTATTGAGTATAGCTTCTAGATATAAATTCAACGTTGGGTCGTCTACTTTTTCTCTTCGTTCCGCTAATCTTCTTGGTAAGGACCACCGATCCCAAAAAACGACTTTCTTCTCATCCGTATTAGCCAACAACTTCTTTACGTGATTAAATGCACACTTAGTACCATCTGACAATCGGTAGCTTATAAAATCAAATACGAGGTCATTTTTAAGAAGCTTATCAGACCAATCTATTAGTTCGTTGGAGGATTCAAGTTTTCTAATGCTCTGGATGAACTGCCCAATGGGTTTGGCAGGACACGACCATAACCTAGATATTCTTTTCTTTTTCGAAATTGTAGTTAGATTTTTTAAAACCACAGACATATCAGATAAAAGATTCCAGGCTGAAGACTCACTTGCTATAAACTTTACCATCCCACAATCAAGTTTTTCAACTCCTGCAACATCAATTCTTGCATCCAATGCAGGAGGTAGGTTACCCCATGGAGAAAATAATTGACTAATTATCCAAATCGTATCCCCCTTCTCAATTGCCAGTACAGACCCGCTTTTTTCTTTGACAATATGAAAAGCTGGCCTATAAAATCCACCATCTGGAGGCTGAATTACACCATACCAGGGCATTTTAAGCTTATGGTGATTTCATCCATTTTAGAGTCTTCAAGGCATTCTGAATTATGATAGCACTCAGAGCCTTTTTGGCGATAGAGACGTACTTCCCGTCGGAGGTAATGTATGTAGTGTGCCATTATATGAGATAAGCGATCAATTTGCAGTCAATTACACCTGCACTTCAAGAGCCATTTTAAGTCGTTTCACTATGTCCAAAGATTCCTGAGCCTTTTCACCCCTCATGCTCAGGGCATCGATCAGGAACTCAAAATTTTCGATTTCAGCCTGATGCTGTCCCTGTGAGCCAAGCATTTGCCAGGCGGTCTTAAATTCAGCCAGAATGCTTTCCTCGGTAACGGTCGTGTCGCCGAGCAGGCGTTTGCATAAGAGGAGCGTTGCCACAGCCATCCAGTCCCAATATTCTTTTTCTTCCTGGGACTTCTGGTGTATGCTTTCCAGTTCCGTGTCAATTAATTTCTGGGCTTCTTCGGGAGTTGGCAACTTTTTTTCTTCACCCTTCAATGATTTTCCCCAGGCGCGGTTTCCTGCAAGCACCAGCGCATTCTCGGTGGATAACCAATTGGTTAAGGGGTAATACTTCGATTTGTTGCCGGGCATTTCATAGGCAGTACGATAAAAGGAAGCTGAACAGGAATATGCTTTCTGTTTTTCATCGGTTTTAGCTTTCTGTTTATTGGTTTCGCTTTCCGGTTCATCTGATCTAGATTCGCTGAGCATGGCCAGTCGTTTGTATGTACTGGCCAGAATATTTGTCCGCTCCGCCGTCACACCAAACTGGTTCAGTGCTTCCAGATCCACCGCCACTTTCTTTATTCCTACAATGGCTTTTGTAACAATATCAGGATCAATGTTCCGCTTCTCCCTTACCTGTTTGGCATATAATTTGACTTGTGTGTTGCAGTACTTTTCAGTGGCCGAAAATGAGAAAGACGCTCGTTCTTCTTTCCATAGATTGTCAAACTTTTCTATAGCTTGCTCATACTTGTTTAGCGCACTGAACAACAGAGCTTGTAATTCAGTAATACGCCCACTTTTAAGGCCAGCCTGCAAAAGACCTTTATCGATAGCATCCATCGTCTGCCCGACGGCTTCGGTGTCATAGCCGCCTGCGTCTACCCGGCGCAGCAGGTTACTCAACTCAATTTCGGCCTCTTCGGGGATGATGAAGTTATAGGCTTCTTTTGTCTTCCGTACCTGCGTCGAAAGTTTGTAAAATGGATCGCCATAGCACTGATACGCCCCCCAGGTGTTGTTTCGTAAGCCATATTTTTCGAATACTGCTTTACGGGCTCGTTTAATGGATTCGCCAAAATTGTAGTTCTCGAACAGACTCTCATAAAATCGTTCGGCAAAATCGAGCGCAGCGCTATCGTTGACGGCCCAGCCCGCAACAACCACCGCTTTCACGCCTATTTCGATCAACTGCGTACCGATGTTGGCGGCTAGCCGAAACCGACTCCGGTTGAAGCGTTCTGCAGTTCCATCGGCCTGGCCCAAATAGCAGCAGTTCACAAACACCAGTTCAGGTACGTTGCTCATTTGGTCGATGTGCGACGTGGTCAGGAAATCATTTGGACCGATGAGCATGCCTGTTGGCTGTTTCGGGTCGCTGTTGAAGATGCCATGTCCAGCCAGATGAACCACTTTGTAGTTTTTACTGAACAAGTTGAGCAGAATCTGTTCCGCCGATGCGTTCAGAAGCGAGGTGACCTGAAAATCCTGCGTATTGAATAAATCTGTTACTTTCTGGCCTTCCTCCAAAGCTGCTCTAAGTTGGAGAGCCGGGTTTTTCAGGTTGGGGTCGCCAACTACGAAGGCCGTGCGTTCGACCACCGCATTGATATTGATTCGGAAATCGCCGGTGGTCAACTGGCGGATCATACCTGCGTTCACGCTCAGCGGGCGTGCATTGGCCCCGTTATCCTGTAACAACTCCCAGGGGAAAGTCGCCGTGTATTTGTCTAAGATCCAGTTAATATTGCTTTGTCGTTTAACCTGATCCTTAAAATCGTTGGGAATCATCAGCTCAAAGATGGCTTTCGCCCGCTCCGCCGACCAGTCGCCGTTTCGGGAGATGTCTTCGAGCATGTTCGTAAGCGTCTCGTTAAGCGTTGTCAGTGATCGATCTTCAACCCGCGCGGCATCGGTAGAAATGGAAAAACGGAGTTCATGTCGTTGAGACTGCGGTATGTCTTGGTCGGTGGAGTCGCTAACGGTTATGCGAGTCCACCATTCGGCGGTATCATCAACCGGTAGCCGTTCACGCCAGCCAATGAGTTGTTTGATTTTGTTGCCGCTCCTGAAAATGTTCAGCGACCCGCTTTCCTCTTTCTCGATAGCGCCCACGGCTTTCACGCAGGCTAGCGCCCGATCTTTGTAAAGTTCAATAAACTCGATGGTGTCAATAAATTTGGGAGAATCATACACCTGCCGCACTTTGGCGTTGGCGTTTTGCACCCCCTGAATAATAGCCCGGATCGAATTTTCAATCCGCAGGCCGCCATACCCCGATGCGATCAGCAAGGCCGATACGCCGATACGTTGGGAGATTAGGTCTTTATTCTCGGGATTGTCACGCTGGCTGTTCAGTTTGACTAAATAGTTGGTGGCTCCGTGTTCGATGGCAATGGTGAGCCGGAATTCGGTTAGAGAGCCCTGCTGGCCCAGGCCGACGATGATGGCTCCCTGGAATCCTTTCATATTTCCCGAGTCGACCGTTTCGCTGGTACCTAATGCGCCCGGATATTGCCCCAGCCGATGTCGGCGACTTAATTCGCCGTTCAGCCGAAGGTCAATTACTTTTTCGGCATAAAGGATACCATCTTTTTCAAAGTGCCCGGCCATGAGCGGATACATTGCCTGCTTCAGATCACCGTTACTGACTGACACTGTGATGGGTACGTTACTGGCGGCAAACCGATTGTCGGAACCCAGGCCCATCAATGTTTTTTCAACCCCCCCCGGCGACGTATCGAAGTCGAAAACGGTACGGGCTTTAAATTCTTTTTCCAGGCTTCGTACCGCCGGTCGGGTTCGTTTAAGCTGGGTAGTCGCACCTGTAGCCAGAATATCAGTGATGGCCCCGAACAGCTTTGAGTCATTGGCCAGTTCGCCGTGCGGTACATCGGAATAATAGACGGTATCCTGTTTAAGCAGGATTTGCGGTATGCCGCTCTCCCAGGTTACACTTTCATCGCCTTCTTTGGTGGCTAAGAATTCCAGTTCCGGTTGTTTGCCCTTTCTGTTGATCCGGTACCCACTGACCGTTTGCTGGTTTTGCCGTGATTGCCCGGCCACGTAAACCGCGTTTCGATAGGCCTGGTCTTCTGCATTTTTCTGGTTTTCGTCACGGTCAAAATCCAGTGCTTTTTGCCGATAGTCGGCGAATTTTCCCAACAGATCTTCAGAAGGAACGGGCCAACTCTTATCACCAAAAGCCTTCCGCATGTCTTCCCAGGTTGAGCTTTTGGCAAAATCGTTTTCACTGTCGGGTTTATTGTCTTTTTCGGTCGTCAGAGGTAATAGACTCAGGATGCCGGGGAATTGAGAAAATACCGTCAGGAGGTCTTTCCGGGAGTTGCCGATGTCGATCCGGGCCAGCGTGCTGATTAGCGAATCCAGCCCGAACAGGACGTACGGGATACGGAACGACCCTTTAAGTGGAGCGCCAAGAAACACCAGCCGAAAGTCTTTGCTGGCGTTTAGTTTCTCCCAGGTTTTGGGGTGATTGATGATGAAATCACGAATTAATACCCCGCCCATCGAGTGCCCGATGAGTTTTACCGGCTGCTGAAATTCCATTAACTCAATAACTTTCCGGTCCAGCGCTTCGGCGTTCGTGGCCATATCTTTGCGCCAGTCGAAGGGGAAGGTCACCACGTCGTAGTCGCGGATTAGAAATTCGGTCAGTTTTTTGTAGGAACTACCCACGAGCGCATCAGCCCGAACGTTTTTGTTATTGTCATCGCTGTGGAGTAAGTGCGCCAACCCCCCACTAATGAAGCTCAGAAAGTTGATCCAGACCAGATTGTCGCTTACCATTAGCGTGCTGCCCATAATGCCGGGCAGTAGCACCACAATCGGTTTCTTGCCGGAGACCTGGCTCAGAAATACCCGACCACCCGGAAGCCCAAGGTCGATGTTGCGGACTTCTTCTTTGGTAAAATCTCTGACCTCAAGCTTCGTAAAACTGGGAATAAGTGTATCGCCGGGTGTACTCAGGGCCCGAAACAGCGCATTTCGGGTCGTGTCGTTTTTAAAATAGTTGAAGTGGCTGACTTCGCCGCTTTCATCAAAAAAGAATTGCACTTTGCCCGGTGCCCGTTTCGCACCGTTGTACATCGAGCGTGTATCGACTACAAAATCATTGTCGCCCCAGAAGAACAGATTCGATAACACCACTTTGATAGCCGACCACCGCTTGCTCAGTTTGGCATCGCCCGATATGACAACCAGTGGTGTGTTGATGAGCACGTCGGGGTTGGCGTTGTTCAGCATCTGGTTGAAAACC
>JAQBNX010000142.1 GCA_028288385.1 Spirosoma sp. | reverse complement strand
GACTGATCTGGATACAACTGGGGTACCACCACCGCCAGATGAAGCCACAATTCCGTCTGGCGGTGGTACATCACGGCCTGGACTGTAGTGTACATCATTTGCACTACTAATTGCAACGTCTGGCGGTGGTACATCACGGCCCGGACTATACTGCACTTCAATTGGGTCCTTCAGATATTGAATTCCATCACCTTCCAGCAGAACCAAATTAGGATTACAGTGTGAGACACGCCGAACAGTTGCTTTAATCCCACTGATGAATTGTTCTGAGCTAACATTAAGCCCAGAAAGGATTACCTCCTCATTATTTGTTAATGATGGTTGCTTCAATCGAAGTACCAGTTGATGTCTTACAACTAAACGTAGCGGATCTTTTGGGTACCGTACCGTTAAAGGAACAGAGGGATCGGATTTAGCTAACTCATCAACCTTTTCATGAAAAAATGGACGGGGAAGATCGTAATACTCCTTATTTCCTTTGTATTCTGGCTCATTCATAGAGTTCGATAATAAATTAGGTGAGAGTAGTCCGTTTAACAGGTAATTACTGTAATTCCTTTAGTAAAGCTTCTGCCTCCTGTTTGCCTTCCAAGTTCCTCTTAATCACGTCCTCAAGCAATTTTTTTGCCTGCTCTTTATCCATCGGTCGGTTTCGCTTCAAAAGTGTGAGGCTTTCGTAAAATAAACCAGGGTTGCTATACAGGTCGGTACGCTGGCTCAGACGGTGAAAAAAGGTAATAGCATTGTCATAATTGCCACGCCGGAGGGAAACAATACCGGCAACTTTTAATGCATCGTCGTTAAGAGGCTGCCGCTTCAGTATGTCCTTCATTACAGCGTCTGCATCAGCAAGTTTATCACTGTTCAGTAGCCCAATGCCAAGTTTTACACTGTCAGCGGTAGGTGACCCAGAGGAACCTCCATCCATAGTGGTTGGCAGTTGCGTAAAATGCCCGGCCACGTATTCATCCACCATTCGGCTGGCAGCAAGTGTCGAATCTTCCGGCCGTAAGAACACCCATCCCAGGCCTAGCAACAACGCGACGCTGGCGGCAGCCGCCCAGCGCATGGGCGCACTCCACTGCAGACGAACCGGCGCCCGGCGCAGGGCATCGAGTTCGGCCCGGCGCTCAGCACGGGCCTCCACCTTAGCCGTGTGTTTAGCCAATACATAAAAGGCCAGTGCATCGGCCACAGCCGGGTCGGTACGTAGCACGGCTTCAAAGCGGGTTTGCTCATCCTCAGATAATTTCCCCGTTACATAATTTTCAATTATTTCCAGGTCGTTCATGGCTTTTTCGATAGCTTTCGCGAAGTTTTTCTAAGCAGCGCAGACGACTGGTTTTAGCCACAGCGGCCGAATTATATGTCATAGTCTGTGCAATTTCGTCGTCCGAATACCCTTCTCCCATTAACAAAAGCATGGTGCGGCACTTGTCACCGAGTTCCTTCAGATGTCGGTGGAGGTTCTCCACATCACTTTGATCGATGAGACCCTGCACCACCGACCGGGCCGCATCCGGCAACTGCATCAGCGAGTCGTCGAGTGAAAAGGCATCGTGGACACTACTTCGATTAGTCGTCTTTTTTCGAATTGCGTCAACACATTTGTTCGTAAATATTTGATAGAGGTACGTTTTGAGTTCTGATCGTCCCTCAAAGCGGCCACTAGTAATACTCTCAAAAACACTGAGAATTGTGTCGGAGTAAGCGCTGGCGCAATCTTCCTCGTCTAGGCGGTGTTTGCGAACGCCTTCGGCAACGAAGTATCTGTATTTCTCATACAGTTTATTTTCGCAGAGTCGACGCTGGGATCCACCCGCCCGAATACCCGCTATCAGGTCGGCATCGGTGGGTTTCCGGGAAAATAGTGGCATAGGGCAGCTAATTACTTGACGGTAAGGTAGAAAAAAACCGAAAAGCAACCAACACGCCCGAAATGACTATTTACGAAATCAGAAAAGGCTTTGGGCTAAAACACAGTGCAAATACAATTAGGGCCAGCCATCCCAGGAGTTTTCGCTGCCAGTTTAAGGGCTCATCCCGCTCAGTGTCCGGGTGATAGATGCCCAGAAATCGCCCCAGGACAAATACAAAAATCAAAAATCCAGAGTATCCCTCCCATTCTGGCTGTAACCAGGAAAACAGCAATTGGGTAGCAACCACACTGAGTGTAATAAGCCAGGTTGTGGTGCGGTTTTCGCTGATGCGTGAGAACGCGAATGATAGAAAAAGCACGTATAACCCAAAATAACCCAACTGATTATAAAAGGCCTCATCGGTTGGGACAGCGAAGTCAGTGGGTTTAAACACTCCCAGACCGGCATAGAACGCAAAAACGATGAACAATGCTGGTGCCACCCATCGAAACCGTTCGCGACCAATAAGCGCGTAGAGTATGTGGCCCCCATCCAACTGACCAATGGGGATTAGGTTTAACGACGTAAAAAACAAAGCCAGGTAACCCGCCAGCACAAACGGATAATGCATCATGTCGTTTGGGTGAGGCAACCGGGCCGGATCGGCTACGTAGGTTTTAAAGAAATGAAACAGCAGGTTATCACCTACACCCACCGTCTCGGTACCGGGTGGCAAATTTCGGTAAGCATACTGGGCGTAGTCGAGTCCCCATTTCTGGTACTCAGGGTGAATGGTAAAGATAAACTCCGGAGGGGGCAGATGCGTAAATCCGTACCACAACACAACCAGCGCCAGCACAAACCCAGCTAGTGGCCCGGCAATCCCAATATCGAAATATTTCTGGCGGCTGTTGATAAAATCCTTTATGCGTATAAATGCACCCAGCGTTCCGATGCTCTGCCCTACACCAATCCACAGCGGAATGTAGTACGGGAGTGTTACGCGAACCTGGTTAGCCCGGGCTACAAAGTAATGCCCAAATTCATGCACAGTCAGGATAGCCAGAAACGGTACTGAAAACTGAAATCCGGCCACAAACTCTGTCCATCCGAGGGTTTTCATTCCCTCAATCGGAATGAACAGTCGCCCATAGATCCATTCGGCTCCAGAAAGGGTGGTTGTAATCAGGGTAATCAAAAAAAGACCTCCGTGGAGGAGGTACGTTTTGGTACGTGGGGTCATGTATCGATGAAAGATGTGTTATGAACAGGACTTACCGGACAGTATGCGGCCACTTTCAAGACCTTCATCAGCCCATCTATCCTACATCCTTTAAATAATCCAGCAGGGTCAGGGGCGGCTGAACATGTACCGCCTGAATACCTAACCCGGCAGCGGCCCGGATGTTCGCGGCATTGTCATCGAAGAAGGCCGTTTCGTTGGACACTAAACCCGCTTCTGCGAGAACGTACTGAAAAATTTCGGGCGAGGGTTTCGCCAGTCGTACTTCATAGGAATAAAATACACGCTCAAATAGTTGCTCGAGTGTTGGCTGGTTTAGCTGTGTTAGTACGCGATTCACCTGCCGAACGTGAATGGGACTGGTGTTGCTCAGCAGAAATAACCGGTACTGACCTTTTAAAGCCTTGATCCGTTCAATACGCTCAACGGGCAGGTCGAGCAGTACGGTGTTCCAGGCGGTGTCAATCACTTCATCGGCCCAGTCGGCTGGAACGCCGTTTCGGGCACCAATCACCTGCCGGACGTGGCTTCGAAATGCAGCATCATCGATCAGACCCGTTTCGTAATGATTAATAAACTCATGCTGTTTCCACAGGGTCATCACCTCGGCTTCTGGCAGATTAGCCAGTGTAGCGAAATTCCGGATTGGCGCGGTAAGGTCAATTGGAATAATGACGTCGCCAAGATCGAAGATGAGATTTTTGAGTTCAGACGGGTTGAGCAGAGAATCCATGAGGGGCCGGGTTGGTATACCGAAGACCAAAGTTAGCGTTAGATTGGCAATTGCGATTACGTTGGCAAAACCTGAATCTTATTTGGCCTTGCATTGCCGCTATAATACGTGATGTAGCACCGGCTGCTACTGAACATCAAAAAGCCGCTGGGAATTTTCCCAGCGGCTTTTTGATGTTCAGTAGCAGCTAAACTACTCCAGTACCACACCCATAGAGCAGAACTTCTCGATCCGTTGCTCAATACGCGCCTGTGGGTCAACAGTACTGAGTTCGGCGAGGGCGTCGAGGATAACCTGTTTTAGACGATGCGCCATTTCGAGGTGGTCATTGTGGGCACCACCGAGGGGTTCCTCCACAATACCATCGACTAATTTATTCATTTGCATATCGCGGGCGGTCAACTTCATAGCTTCGGCAGCCTGCTCTTTAAAGTCCCAGCTCCGCCACAGAATAGTGGAGCAGTTTTCGGGCGAGATAACGGAATACCACGTATTTTCCAACATCAGCACCCGGTCGCCAATGGCAATTCCCAGCGCTCCACCCGATGCACCCTCGCCGATGACAACGCAGATAACCGGCACCGTGAGCATAAACATCTCCTTAAGATTCCGGGCAATAGCCTCTCCCTGACCGCGCTCTTCGGCTTCCAGTCCGGGAAACGCGCCGGGTGTGTCAATAAGCGTGATGATAGGCTTATTGAATTTTTCGGCCAGTTTCATCAGCCGTAATGCTTTACGGTAGCCTTCTGGATTGGGCATACCGAAATTGCGGTGCTGGCGCTGTTTGGTGTTACGTCCTTTCTGCTGGCCGATAATCATCACCGTCTGGCCCCCCAATTCACAGAAACCACCCACCATGGCCGGATCATCGCGCACGGTGCGGTCGCCGTGTAGTTCGATAAACTGATCGCACATGAGTGATATGTAGTCGAGCGTATAAGGACGGTCCGGGTGACGCGACAACTGGACGCGCTGCCAGCGGGTCAGGTTCCGGAATATCTCCTGGCGCAGTTTATCAATGCTCTGCTCCAGCACCGTAACCGCTTCACTGACATCGACGTGGCTGCTTTGAGCCAATCGCTTGGTCTCTTCCAGCCGCGCTTCAAGGTCGGCAATAGGCTTTTCAAAGTCGAGGTACGTTCTCATCTTATCTAGTGATGAGCGATGAGTGAAAAGCGATGAGTGAAAAACAACAAATTACCGTCGCTTAACACGTATCGCTTATAACTCAAAGCTTTCGCCTTTTTTCGGGATTATGACCTGAGGATAGCCCGTTTCGGCCAAGGTCGTTTTAAAGGATTCCATGCTCTCATATTCGCCGTGTACAAGGAAAATATTTTTCAATGTTTCGGGCGACTGCATGCCGACGAATTCCAGCAGATCGTTCCTGTCGCCGTGGCCGCTGAATACATCAATTTTTTCAATATTGGCCAGTACCGTATGCTCAGTCCCTTTGATGGTGAGCGTCGTCTGGCCGTTGAGCAGGCGCCAGCCAAGGGTTCCCTCTGCGCAGTAGCCAATAATCAGAATGGTCGAATACGGATTACTAATATTCTCGGCAACGTGGTACTCGACCCGCCCGCCCTGTACCATACCAGACGACGAGATGATGATGCACGGCTCGCCGTAATTTGAAACGGCTTTGCTGGCCTTCGACGACTCCAGGAACTCGAAGTTCTGAAAATCGAACAGGGTTTCATTTTCTTTATAGAACTCCTTGGCTTCGCCATTCAGCATTTTCACATGCTGTAGGTAAATTTTGGTACTTTCAAAGCCCATTGGGCTGTCCGAGAAGACCTTGATTGGCGGAAAGCCCCGCTCCGTGTAAAGCCGGTTTAAGGTGTAAAGCAGTGCCTGCGTCCGTCCAACACTAAAGGAAGGGATAATGAGCCGCCCAGGAATGTCGATGCAGGTACGCTGGATAATATCGGCCAGTGCGTCTTCTGGTGTCATCTGGTTTTCGTGGAGCCGGTTACCGTAGGTGCTTTCGCAGATCAGGTAATCGACCTTTGGAACCGGAGCCGGATCGACCAGGAGGGGGTAGTTTTTACGACCTATGTCACCTGAAAAACAAATGCTTGTGCGTTCGCCGTTCTCCTCTACGTTGATGATGATGTGAGCCGCACCCAGCAAGTGCCCCGCCGGAACGAACGTAACGTCTACTCCATCGGCTACCCTGAACTTGCGGTTGAAGGCAATGGGAACGACACTCTCCATCGTTTCGCGCACCTGTTTGTCAAGAAACAAGTCTTTCTGCAATTGCACCTGACGATCTTTAACGCGCTGCTTTTTGCTGGCATTCAGTTCGTTAATACGCTTCTGATTCAGCGAAGCCGAATCTTTTAGCAAGACATTAGTGAGGGCAAACGTGGGCTCGGTACATAAAATCTGCCCTTCATATCCCTCGCGGAACAGGTGAGGCAGGTTGCCCGAGTGATCCATGTGGGCGTGGGTGAGCAGCACTAAATTGATACTGGAAGCCTCAAAAGGAAAAAAACCTGGTTGAGGAGTTGTTGGAGCGGTAGTCTGACCATTGGACGTGGAACGTTCCATGTCAGATCCACAATCTATCAGGATGCGGTAATCATCCAGTTCAAGCAGGTACATGCTGCCTGTTACCTGCCGGGCCGCCCCCAGAAACGATAATTTCATGCGTACAGCGTAAGTTCTGAAAAGCGTTTTGTGTTAGTTAAATAGGGTCTTGTCGACACAAGTGGGTAGCTTGAAATCCGTAGGTTTGCAATATTACAACATTGACCGCTATAGACCATGTTTTCCGGTCAAACTACCCGCTATTCTCCCTCGGGATCGAGCGACAGACCGGGCATACCTGCCCCCATCTGTCCGGGTTGTTTTCCTACTGTTTTTCGCCCATAGTGTCTCACAACGCTGTCGACAGCGCCCTGATCCATACTTTCCATGTAGTCGCGTGAGGTGCGCGGATCGGAGTGGCCAAGGGTCATCTGCACCGTCAGCAGATCTTCCTTGTTGCGACGCAGCAGGTCGGCAAAACTGTGCCGCATGATGTGGGGTGTTATCTTCTTGCCTAGTCCCAGGTCAGCCCCCAGCGTCTTGATCTGCGCATACAGCCGGGCCGTGGCGCGGGCAATGTAGAGCACCTGTTCCTCGGGCGTGAGTCGATCAATGGTGTCGATCAGGTAGGGCATCAACAACTGACGGGGCTTTTTGGGTGTGCCGTCTGGGTGATTGAGATAAGGTGCCAGCAGTTCCACCGCTTCGGGTGGTAGCAGCACGTTCATTTCCTTCTGCGACTTACCAGTTTTATAGCGAATCCTGTGCTGTTCTTCCCCGGTATCACTCGTCGATACGGTGTAATTTTCCCGACGCAGCTGCACAAAATCGCCCAGGCGAATTCCCTGTAGGTAATACATCAGCAAGGCCGAGGGCCGGGCGTGCTCCCGACCGGTGACCACTCTCCTACCGGGCCGGGTTTCACGGCGCAGCCCCTCCGCTAATTTATCAATATCGGCCTCCCGGAGCCGCTCCACCGTTTTACGCCGGACGCTGAGGATAATGCCCCGAAAGGGGTAGCGATCATAGCCAATCAATCCCTCATCCATTGCCTGGCGTACGATGTAGCGCAGGCAGGTCAAATTCAGCGATACGGTATTAGGCGCGTAGGATTCAGCTAGCCAGCTTTGGTATTCAAGTACAATCGCTTTGGTAAGTCCCCTGACAGGCAGCTTCAGACGTTTGGTCCTGCCCAGCCACTCAGCCAGTTTAGCGGCCATCTGCTTATACTGACGCAGTGTTCGGAGTTTTTGCAGCGAGGAGCCAGCCAGTTTCTTCCGGGCAACCAGGTGAGCAGCCACGTAGTCAGTCAACAGGTCGGGTTTGCCGCCGGCTTTCAGGTAGGCCACGACCTCATCAGCCGTAAACGGGGGTTTACCTTCCTTCTCAAATTCTGCGACTACGGCATCGGCCTTACGGTACTGTTCGTAGATGCGGGCGTTGAGCAGACCGGCTTCAGGATGGTTGCGTACCCAGTTGCGCAGTTTGGCCGATCCAGCCGGATTAAATGAAGCCTTCGGTACCGAAACGCTTAGTGGCCAGTAACGCGGCTGGCGGTCTTTGGTAATGCGGATCCTGACCACATGCTGGCGTTCCTGATTGGCCTCGGCCTTGATCGTAACTTTCAGCGTAACGCGTCCCATCAGAATGTAAGCAAACAGTTATCTATATTAACGTACCGGCATGGTCACGATGGTTTCGATGTACCAGACGTGATGGACACTGTCAGCTTT
>JAQBNX010000128.1 GCA_028288385.1 Spirosoma sp. | reverse complement strand
AGCGCCTGAGTACGGTTTCGATAACAAACGCCTTTGCTGAACTGCTCGCTTTTGGGGCTGTAGTGGCTGGTACAGCCCTGATCCTGAGTATCAGCCGCCCACCCGATGAACTGCTCCGCGACCGATACCGCATTTATTCGCACCTGAGTTTGAGCCTGCTCTACCTGTTTGGGTTGCTTTTGCTGGCTCGTCGGCTTCGCCTTGCCTGGGCGGTTGTGGCTGGTTCTGTCGCCATCAGTATGTATGTTGTTAGTGCCTACTCGAAGGTTCCTGAAATCCTGAACCAGCGCCAGTACCGGCAGCTCGATGCCTTTAATTTTCGCCATTACGGCACAACGCTGCCTCCGCCATCCTACGCAAAAAGCACGTTTAAACTCTTGAGACAGAGCTACGAGCGTAATATTTTTCAGTATCCGTCTGTTTGGTCAGACGCTGCCCAGTGGCCCCTGCTTCCCGTTAACTGCGGCATGACGGTTGAGTCCTTTAGCGATCCACATCCTATTGTATATTTTGCCAATAACAATCATTACCTGCGGGTGCGGAGTTCACCGGCTTTTCTGCCCGGTCAGGGTTCGTTGAGCAGCAGTGCCTGCCTGGTTGCGGAGTCGTCTGGTGGAAGACGATACGTACTACCGGCTGCACCCTTGCTGGTAGCCAAAATGAATTTGCTAACGAAAGGTGATTATTTTGGAAATGATCGGATCACTGAATTTCAGAAGGCAATACTGCCACCTGATACGTATCGGCTGGGCCTGGTGTTCATTCAGCATGACGTAGTAGCGGGGTATGCCCTGAGTTCACAGACATTTACCGTTGCTCCGACGGATTGACCCTGAAACCGCACGGGTAAGATAGCTTCCTGTCGTTCTTTGTGTATCAATCGTTCACCCAATCGTTCGCTCATGATCCGTTTGCTCACCGCTCTGTTGCTCCTGGCGCATCTGGCCATCGGCCAGGGCACCAAGAACCAAGTCCAACTAACCCATAATGAAGCGGCTAAGTCGGTAACCGTAACCGTCGATGGCAAACCCTTTACCGCCTATATCTATCCCGGTCCAACGGTTCTAAAGAAACCCGTGCTTTATCCAATCTTGTCGGCAGGTGGCAACGCCATCACACGGGGCTGGCCATTGGACCCCCGGCCCGGTGAGCGCATCGACCATCCGCACCACGTTGGAATGTGGTTTAACTATGGCGACGTGAATGGCCACGATTTCTGGAACAACTCAACGAGTATTGGACCCGTACACAAAGGCCCCTTTGGTACCATCGTTCACACGGGCGTTACGTCCATGAAAAGCGGTACGGGTCAGGGCGAACTAACCGTTACTGCCGACTGGCTCGACAAGGATGGTAAGCCAATGCTTCAGGAAACGACGCAGTATGTATTTCGGGCAGGACCGAAAGAGCGGACCATCGACCGCATTACAACGCTCAAAGCACTCGACCAAGACGTCGTGTTCAAGGATAATAAGGAAGGGTTGATTGCCGTACGCCTGGCCCGGCAACTCGAACATCCATCGACAAAACCAGAGGTATTTACGGATGCAAAAGGTGTAGCCACCGCCGTGCCAAAACTCAACAACGAGGGGGTCACTGGTAAGTATGTCAGCAGCGAAGGGGTCGTAGGCGATGCCGTATGGGGCACACGTGGCCGTTGGGTCAACCTGACCGGAACTATTAACAATGAGCCGCTTTCGGTGGTGATGCTCGACCACCCCAGCAACCTGGGCTATCCAACCTACTGGCACGCCAGGGGTTATGGCCTGTTTGCCGCGAATCCACTCGCTCCATCAGTGTTCTCAAATGGCAAGGCCCCGGCCCTTGACGAGCGACTGACCGCCGGACGCTCACTAACGTTCCGCCACCGCCTGCTGATTCGGTCGGAGACCCTGGCTGAACCCGTTGTGGCTAAACAGGCCGCTGATTTTGGTCGTTAATGCCGGTTCCTCTACGTTACCTGTAAAAGATTCTGTTCGGTTTATATTAAACTAAAAAGCCAGAAACTATTGAGCTAGTTTCTGGCTTTTTAGTAAGTTGAGGTCATATGAGTATGCACTTATCTGACATGTAATCACGTTAATTCAGGTGTATCAGGGCTGAGCGGTATACGCGCTTTTCCTTCGATGATACCCATGATTGAAGCGCATCGTTTTCGTTTGCTGCCCGGCCCAGTTCAGCATCTACCTGACGGAGCAGGAAAAAAAGCTGATGGACGTGTACCCACTGCTGACGCAACTGCTGGGCGTTCTGGGCTGATTGAGGCTGCTGACGAGTTTCCTGGGAGAGCTGCCGTAAGCTCATTTTGAGGTGATAACGCAGCATGATCAGTCGGCTGGCCATGGGCAGTTGAGCAGGATTACGCTCCATATGCGCTATGCCTTTGGCCAGTAGGTTGTTACGCTGCTGCAATTGATCCGAAACAATCATCCAGGCATGTTCGGCCCGAAGCGAGTCATAACTGATGGTTTTCATGAGATTGTCGTACGATACGGTTTAAGACAAATATAGCAAAATGAGTGCCAGATGATTTTGGATAATCAAAAAATAGCAAAATTTTAGTTTGCGTCTAAGCTTGTATTCCAATGATTAGAGTAAAATAATGCAATTAGGGTTTAATATTGTTTTAAATATATTTTGCCTGTTACGTCCAGTATTTAGTTAGGGATATAGACTTATTTTCCTTTTTTAAAATAACCTTATAATGCTCGCTCTGCAACGACTCGCCCTCGCTCTGTTCACAATCGGTTTTGCTGCTTGGATCTTTACGCTCACGCTGAGCCAGTTTCGGCTCAGCAGTGCTACGATTGATAAAGTGGTGAAGCCGGAACACCGCTCTGTTGTCCACGACCGAACGGCGTTCATGCTCAACAAAACGTATACCAGCAACACGGCTTTCATCCAGGATTTCCGCGGGGCCATTGCCAAATACAATGAGGAAATGCTGGGCAAAAAAGCGTGGGATAAGGTCATTTATGAGAATTATGTATTTGAAGTGACAAAAGATTCGTCGCTGGGAATGCTCACCGGGCCCGGTAATTTGTGGTTGTGGTTCTGGCTGAGCATGGGTCTGGCGTCCGTTGGGGGGCTGCTCTATGGTCTGGCCGGCTTGAAGCGCCTGCCCGGCATCCGGAATAATTTTCTGTACCGCCACCCGGCCACCGATCGTGGCTGGATCGCGATTATTCTCGGTATTTTTCTGATCGGATTTTACATCGCGCTTTATTTTTATCCCGAGTACATGACCAACTGGGTGTTGCTGGTTGATCCCATCAGCCGCGCGCTAAATGCAGGGCCTGCCAGCCGATGGTTCCTGTACGGCTTTCTGTATACCCTCGTTATTCTGGTGATGGGTGTTAGAATGATGGTGAATTACCGACACAGCCGCTACCAGCAGGTACGTACTCTATCGGTTATGTTTTTTCAGGTATCGTTTGCCTTTCTCATCCCGGAGATAATGCAACGGCTCAATCAGCCCTATCAGGACCTGAAAAACATATGGCCCCTCGACTACACGTATTTTTTCGATTATAAAATCAACGAAAAGTTAGAGGCCGGTTCGCTCGGTATTTTCATGCTCGTCTGGGGTATTGCGCTATCCTTCGTGGCAGTTCCTGTCCTGACCTATTTCTATGGGAAGCGCTGGTACTGTTCGTGGGTATGCGGCTGCGGGGGACTGGCTGAAACGCTCGGTGACCCATACCGCCACCTGTCTGATAAAAGCCTGAAAGCCTGGAAATTCGAGCGCGTTATCGTCCACAGTGTGTTGGTATTTGCTGTGGTTATGACCGGACTGGTACTCTATACGTATTTCAGCGGGCAGAGCACGGTGCTGGGCTTTCTGGATAGTTATAGCGTCCGATCGACCTATGGTTTCTACATCGGTTCCATCTTCGCCGGCGTAGTAGGAACGGGCTTTTACCCAATCATGGGGAACCGGGTCTGGTGTCGGTTTGGATGTCCTCTGGCTGCTTACCTAGGATTGGTCCAGCGGTTTAAGTCGCGGTTTCGCGTTACCACTAATGGTGGCCAGTGTATCTCCTGTGGCAACTGTTCGGCCTACTGCGAAATGGGAATCGATGTGCGGGCCTATGCCCAGCGGGGACAGGACATAGTGCGGTCCTCATGTGTAGGTTGTGGCATCTGCTCGGCGGTATGTCCACGTGGTGTCTTAAATCTGGAAGTTGGACCCGTTTCGAGCCGGAAGATTTAAGGGACAGTCGGTCTACAGCGAGCTACCTTAGGCCAAAAGGCGAATGCGTTGTTCAAGCGAAACCCGTTATATTCGCCCAGTTACCAATTGCTCACGCTCAACTGCTGGCTATAACTTGTCATGGATCCAATTTATCGCGCGCTCATTGTTTGCACGAATCATCAGGATTACCCTACCAAGCCACATAAAACGGGTTTGTGGCTCAGTGAGGCTACGCATTTCTATGACGAACTGGCTGATCGTAACCTGCCATATGACATTGCCAGCCCGAACGGTGGAAATGTTCCCATTGACGAAAAAAGCATTGACCGGCGCGATACCATCAATGAGAAGTGGTATAACGATCCTATATTTCGCCAGAAGCTGGAGCACTCGCTACGGCTGGATGAAGTGAACCCGGCTAACTACCAGATCCTGTATTTCACGGGTGGTCATGGCACCATGTGGGATTTCCCCAATAACCTGACTTTACAGAGTATCACCCGTCAGATTTACGAAAACGGCGGCATGGTGTGTGCCGTTTGCCACGGTGTCAGTGGTTTGCTGAATGTTAAACTGTCTGACGGCTCTCCGCTAATTAGCAATCGGCAAATAACGGGTTTCTCTAATATAGAGGAAAAACTCGTTCGGCTTAATGACGAAGTCCCCTTTCTGCTCGAAGATGCGTTGCGCCAGAAGAATGCCCTTTATAGCAAGGGGTTCGTTCCATTTCTGCCGTATATTGAAGTAGATGAGCGGCTTGTTACCGGTCAGAATCCACTCTCAGCCCGCAAAGTAGGTCGCAAGGTCATGGAAGAGATGTACGAAAAGTGAAACTTACACCACCGCGTGTGGGAATATATCTCTAAACAGCTTCAGTTCCTGATCTTTGTCAGAGACGATGGGGTGGCTCGTTCCCCAGTCAATGTTCAGGTCGGGGTCATTCCAGCGGATGCCTGTCTCGGCCGCTTTATTATAAACATTCGTGCATTTATAGCTGAAAATGCTGTCTTCGAGCGTAACGAAACCATGCCCAAAACCCTCTGGAATGTAGGCCATGTTGGCGAGTTTGGCATCCAGTAAAAACGTTTCATACTGGCCGAAGGTAGGCGAGTCCACGCGCAGATCAACGGCTACGTCCAGCACCTGACCCGTAATGACCCGCACTAGTTTTCCCTGTGCGAAGGGTTCGTTTTGCATGTGCAGTCCACGTAGTACGCCCTTCACCGAAAACGATTGGTTATCCTGTACAAACTCCATCGAAAGACCGAGCGATGCAAATAGCGGTTTGTTATACGATTCGAAGAAATAGCCTCGCTCATCTTCAAACACGCGTGGTATCAACTCAATCAGCCCCTCAATGGCCGTTCCCCGAACTTGCATAGGTATTTTTTTGAAGGTGTCAGTGGACTTTCGAGACAAATTTATGAAACTGAAACCGTAGTTTGTACTTTTGGCCGGACCATTTTAGCTGGTGGTCTATTAATACCGCATGACTTACTCTGATCTAAGCGAACAGATTTTCCGCAAACAGTCGTACCTATGCATCGGCCTCGACACGGACATACGGAAATTGCCTCCCCATTTGTTAACTGAATCCGATCCGGTATTCGCGTTTAATAAAGCAATTATTGATGCTACTGCCAATGTAGCCGTTGCTTACAAACCCAACATTGCCTTTTACGAAGCCCAGGGACCACGGGGCTGGGAAAGCCTGCAGCGAACGCTCGACTACATCCCCAACGAATGCTTCACCATTGCCGACGCTAAACGGGGCGACATTGGCAACACTTCGGACCTGTATGCCCGTACCTTCTTTGACCCCAATGCGGCCGGTCTTGATTTCGACTCCATTACAGTTGCCCCTTATATGGGTCAAGACTCGGTCATGCCATTTTTAAAATATGATGGTAAATGGGTGATTCTGCTGGCCTTGACTTCGAACCCCGGCAGTGCAGATTTCCAGCTACTAAAAACGCATGGCGGTCCGGGAACTGAACACGCGAGTCAGCCTATCTACGAAAAAGTAATCAGGACGGCTCAGTCCTGGGTTGGACCGGATAGCCACGAGCGGCTTATGTTTGTTGTAGGAGCATCGCAGGCCCACGAACTTACGGCTATCCGGCAACTGGCTCCCAAAAATTTCCTGCTTGTCCCCGGTGTGGGAGCGCAGGGTGGTTCGCTGGCAGAGGTGTCTCGCTATGGTCTCACCACCGGTGGTGGGTTGCTGGTTAATGCATCGCGGAGTATACTGTACGCATCCACTGGCCGCGACTTTGCCAGCCGGGCACAATCAGAAACCAAAGCGTTACAGACCGAAATGGCTGTCTGCTTAGCGGAACACGTTGGAGAGATTACTCGATAATTACTGCCGTACCATTGGCACTGACCATGAGCATAGAGCCGTTGCCACCAATGGTCTGGTAGTCCAGATCGACGCCCACAATGGCGTTAGCTCCCAGTCGGGTGGCCTGTTCAATCATTTCTTTGATTGCAATACTTTTTGCTTCGCGCAGTCCCTGTTCATAAGCACCCGAGCGGCCGCCAACCACATCGGTGATGTTGGCAAAAAAATCTTTTACGAGGTTTGCCCCAATGATAGCCTCACCGTTGACTAAGCCAATGTATTTAGTAATGTGCTTGCCTTCAATATTGGGTGTAGTGGTAACGAGCATTTTAGCGGGTTATATGGGTGGAGCGTTCTAAACTATCTAATTAAATGGGGCCGGACGTTACGATACGACCGCACAACTTTACGACTTATTTTAGCATTTTAGTTCGATAGTTATATCAATGACGTCAATAACCAGGACTTTTTTGTGCCTTTTAGGCAATTCTTTGATCCACTATTTATGCATCAGGTGCTAAACACTCATGCAAGGTTGTAATGTACCGCTCCAGGTAGATAGAAGCATCTTTGCTTTTATACTGCAAAATATAGCGTGGATGATCAAGCGTGACGATACGATCAAAAAAGCCCTGCTGCTCGTTTAGCCGGCGCAGATACGTTTCGTTCTTGCGTCCCAGGCATACCGCTACGCGCCGGTCGGCACCAAACCCCGTTTGCACCCGTACTGTTTCCGTAATGGCGGGCCAGAGGATTTCCGTTGTAGCGCGGTCGTCGTAGAAATTGTAATTGGTTGGTCCGGCCAGTTTACCCTTGCGGCTCTGGCCGTCTTTTGTCAGGGCCAGCGGAAACAGCGATGTCAGGAAAAACTTACTGTAAAACGCCTGCGCACCTCCAAAAGCGTCGACAACCTGATAAATAAACCGGCTCGATAATTCGGGCGTATCGCGGAGGGTGTTATGGATGCCGCAGTACCGGCGCAGGTTCTGGGGTGTGGTGAATGAGATGCCTGTTACCCCGGCTCCAAACCGCCCGGGGTTGATGCCCAGTATGAACACGCGCGGGTTGACATCAGCGAAAAATTTGGTGTAAAACTCCCTGACAATGGGTTGAACAGTGGGGGATTGGTATGGATTCATGACACCAACGCCCGGAGGCAAGCTCGTTGGGGCTTCGAGGGCATTGTAATAGGCGATGGCGTGGTCGGCGAAGGTGGTCATCCAGGTGAGAAATACGTATAACAAATCAGGGCGATTTCGGCGATAATTCGCTCTGCTTCCGGTATTGGTACGCCCTCGACAAATACCGAAAGCAGAAAAGGATCTTTGGTATAAACAATGCCTGAATCGCCCCGGATATAGGCAAGCGTACCGGTTTTATGCGCCACGACTGTTCCCCTGGGTAGCCGCTTTGGAATGGTTAATGTATCCTCATTTTGTTTCAGAATAGTCAGCATCTGCGCGCATAAGGCTGGTGTGGCGACCTGGTTTCGATAAATTTTCTCCAGCAATGTGTTCATCTCACGCGCTGTTACGTAGTTATCGCGGCCCTGCTGCGCAGCCAGCGTATCCATCATCACGCGGTTCAACTGGCTTTTAGTCAGCCCTAGGGTTTGCATGCGCTGGTTAATGGCGTTTTTACCCAGTTCGTTAATGAAAATATTGGTGGCTGTGTTGTCGCTATAAATCATCATCAGCCGAAGAAGGTCCTGGTAGGCAATGCGGCTGCGGTGCGGGTACGCTTTCAGTACGCCGTCGCCACCGGTTTTTTCGGCGTCGATGAGGATGTGGATTTCGTCCAGGTCCAGCGTACCGGCCTTAACCCGTTCCATCACTTCGAGCATGATTGGGAGCTTAATTACGCTGGCTGATGGCACCCGCTCGTCGGCCCGGTGTTCGAATGTAGCGTTGCTGTTTGCCAATGACTTTACCGCCATACTTACCCGTGCGCCAGGAGGTAAGTGCTGTAAATAGGTTGTCAAAGACTCGTTCAGCCGCTGAGCAAAACCGGTCGAAATCATGGTTAGGAGCAAAAACAAAGTCGAGACGCCAGCCCCGACTTTGCCTGATACCATTGATAGCCTGTTAGTAGCCACAATCTTCTTCAGCGTTTATGTTATGGCTGCCAAAGAGCCTTATTTAATTGTCTTTCGCCGGTTACGCTGAAAGTCTTCAAACATCATGTTACCGAGACCCTGCAAGCCACTGTAGTAGGCCCGACCATTGTTCACCTTCGTAAATTCCTGCACAAACTGCTTCAGATACGGGTCGCTCGCAATCATGAACGTCGTAACGGGAATTTCCAGCCGACGGGCCTGTGCTGCCAGCGTGAGCGTTTTGCTTACTACCTTACGGTCGAGTCCGAACGAGTTCTTATAGTACTTGATGCCTTCCTTCAAACAGGTAGGCTTGCCATCGGTAATCATGAAAATCTGCTTGTTCTTGTTCTTTCGCCGACGTAGCAGGTCCATCGCGAGTTCCAGACCCGCTACGGTGTTCGTATGATAGGGACCAACTTCCAGGTAGGGGAGGTCTTTGGCCTGAATTTGCCAGGCGTCGTTTCCAAACACGACAATGTCGAGTGTGTCTTTTGGGTATTTAATCTTGACAAGTTCGACCAGCGCCAGGGCTACTTTTTTGGCGGGCGTAATGCGATCTTCACCATACAGAATCATCGAATGGCTAATGTCGATCATTAACACCGTTGATGTCTGCGTTTTTTGTTCCTTCTGTGTCACTTCCAGGTCACGCTCCATCAAGGTGAAGTCATCCACTCCACTGTTGATCTGCGCGTTGCGTATCGACTCAGTCATCGAGATTTGCTCAAGCGAGTCACCGAACTGGTACGTCCGCATATCGCTGCTGAGTTCGTCACCAGTGCCGGTGTAAGGCGTCTGGTGGTTACCACCCGACTTTGAGCGTTCGAGCTTACCAAAAATCTCTTCGAGCGCGGACCGGCGAATGGTCTGTTCGCTCTTGGGCGTCATTATGATCTTGCCTTCCTCGTTCGACTCGGTTAAATAACCTTTTTCTTTCAGGTCGTCGAAGAAGTTGCCAATGCCGTATTTATCGTCGGTCAGACCATATTGCCGGTCGAGCTGACTCATCCACGA
>JAQBNX010000122.1 GCA_028288385.1 Spirosoma sp. | reverse complement strand
CATATGAGTTTGGCCTTATTATATAGGGAAGTATTAGCGTTTCTCCGCCAATACTTCCCGGATATCGCTGATGATCTTCCCGGCCAGATGGTCGGCGGTTGCGAGCGTTTCCGACTCGGAGTAAATACGAATAATTGGTTCTGTGTTCGATTTACGCAGATGAACCCACTCCTTATCGAATTCAATCTTTACGCCGTCGATGGTATTGATGGGGTTACGTGCGTATTTCGCCTGGATTCTGGCCAGTACCGCATCCACATCGATATCTGGGGTAAGTTCAATCTTGTTTTTAGAGATGTAATAGTTCGGATACGTCCGCCGGAGCATCGAGGCCGATTTTCCTGAACGGGCCAGGTGAGTCAGGAACAAAGCAATGCCTACCAGCGCGTCGCGACCATAGTGCAATTCGGGGAATATGATACCACCGTTACCCTCACCGCCAATGCTGGCCTCATTGGCCTTCATCATGTCTACTACGTTTACTTCGCCCACCGCCGAGGCAAAATGCTGGCCGCCATGTTTATGGGTTACGTCCCGCAGAGCCACAGTACTCGATAAGTTCGATACCGTGTTACGGGATTGGCCTGGATTGTTGCCGCTATTTTTTAAGACGTAATCGGCAACGGCCACGAGGGTGTATTCTTCTCCAAAAGGTGAGCCGTCTTCGCAAATAAGTGCCAGCCGATCTACATCCGGATCAACAACAATGCCCAGATCTGCTGTACCTTTCTCCATTTCTTTGATAATGTCGCGCAGGTTTTCGGGCAGCGGTTCTGGATTGTGGGCAAAGTTACCAGTAGGCACGCAGTGGAGTTTAGAAATCTGCTCAACGCCTAAGGCTTCCAGCAACATGGGCACGGCCAAGCCACCCGTTGAGTTGACGGCATCAACAACCACCCGGAAATTACGGGCCGCAATAGCGTTACGGTCGACCAGAGGCAGTGCCAGAATTAGATTGATGTGCTTTTGCAGCCATGTATCGTCCGAACGGTAATGGCCC
The DNA here is from genome assembly GCA_028288385.1 of Spirosoma sp. Classification (GTDB taxonomy): domain Bacteria; phylum Bacteroidota; class Bacteroidia; order Cytophagales; family Spirosomataceae; genus Spirosoma. The sequence continues at coordinate 3,210 of JAQBNX010000122.1, read as the reverse complement.
AATTTGCGTACATCAGCAAAATCGAACGATTCGGCCTCGGCAATAGCTAGTACGTTGGCTCCATCCTGCGCCGATATAAATTCACCCGTTTCGTTAAGTAGTTTAAGTGCGTTCCATTGAATCGGATTATGGCTGGCGGTCAGAATAATTCCGCCCGCAGCGGCTTCGCCCGTAACGGCCAGTTCGACGGTTGGTGTTGTCGATAGGCCCAGGTCAATCACGTTCAGGCCAAGACCCTGCAGGGTAGCCGCCACCAGTTTGGAAACCAGCTCGCCCGACATCCGCCCGTCACGACCGATCACAACCGTTTGATGGTCAGGATTACGTTGCCGAAGCCATTGCCCGAAAGCAGCTGTGAACTTAACCACATCCACTGGGGTAAGCCCATCGCCACTGCGTCCTCCAATAGTGCCTCGTATTCCGGAAATAGACTTAATCAATGCCACGCGTATGGTGTAGGTAAAGAGTTAGACAAGGCCACAAATATAGTCGTCAATGGCCAGAAAGCGGTTTATATATGGGTTGTGTTACTGCCCGTACAGGGTCTCATACATTCCACAGATTACAGAAAGGTCAGTTCTGACCGGAGAGCCGAGCTGGCCCGTCCTGCATACGTGCCGCTAATGGGTGCTGCCAGTTCAGGTTTGGCTGTTGAGGTCAGGAATATGTGCCTGTTCACAACGACCGAGCCTTCAGTTGGGTCAAAACCGCGCCAACCCGCTCCGGGAAGGTAAACCTCCGCCCAGGCATGGAGTTGATGTTCCTGTTGGGGGTTGCCCACCAGATAGCCGCTCACAAACCGGGCCGCAATGCCCAGGCTCCGGCAGGCTGCAATAAACAGCGTAGTGTAGTCCCGGCAGGAGCCTTTGCAACTCGATAAAGTTTGTTCGGGTGGGAATGGAGCCCCTTCTTCACGCACTTCATAAGTAAATTGACGGATGGTCTGGTTCAGGGCCGTAAGAAATCCGGTCGTTTGCTGGTTCGCTCCGGCGGCAATTTGCTCGGCCCATTGCTTAACCTGATCTGATGTGCTCACCCGTTTCAGGTAGGGCTGCAGCAGGTCTTCTACGGGTGTTGGGTAACCAAACGGCAGGTGCTGGGTCTCAAACGGAAACAAGACGAAATCAAAGGAGTTGAACTCGTCTGACTGAAGCTCCATCTCCGCTGTTACGCGTAGGTGACGCGTAGGGTGGTCGAAATAAACTAATTGCTGTACATTACCCTCTACGTCCACGTTGCGAACAACACGCGAAGGTTTAGGGTCAATCGTTAATTGATAGGACAGCAGTCGCTGATAGGGGTAGGCTCTTGGGTATAAGTACAATGTTTGTGGCCCAAGCGCAACCGGGTAATTGTAAGTGTATTCTGATTCGTGCCGAACGTGAAGATGCATAAGAAATGATGACTGATGAATTGAGGAGAATCGTTCATCATTTTTTTACGGCGCGTACTTTTTCGAAAATAGGGTCCATCCAGTACGTTGGCAGTTTACGAACCGAGCTGCTTAATAACGCACTCCACTGGTGCGAAACCTCATCCATGTCTTCTTTTTCGAGCCGGTACTCCGTCATGTGGAAACTGTCCTTGGGATACACGACAACGTCGAGCGGATAGTCTACATCATTAGCGCTGACGCGGGTGGCGTCAAAAGCCAGGAAGCCAATTTTCAGCGCATCCTCCAAACTGGTTTCATAAGACAGGTTTCTGAATAACAGGGGCTTGCCGTAGCCAGAGTTCCCAATAATCTTGAACGGCGACCCCTGATCGACTTCGACCCAGTTGCCTTCGGAATAGAGCAGGAACAGTTTGTGTTCGTTGTCATCCTCCAGTTGCCCACCAACAATGGCATTAAGATTGAAATGCATACCACCCGCCAGAATAGAGGCCTTGTCTTCCTGAGCCACCCGTTTGACCTGTTCGCCAAAGGCATTGACGGCTTTGTAGAGCTTGTTGAACGATCGGTCCTGCTCACTTAAAACCTCGTTGAAATACGTAATGGCTTTATCACGTACCGAGCGCAGACCGGATGTCATGATGAAAAGGGAGTGATGCTCGACTTCATGGACGGAAATTTTCCGATTAGAAGAGACCTCCGTACCAGAAGTCAGGCGCCTGTCGGCGATAGCAACCAAACCCGACGCGACTTTGATACCTAAACAATACGTCATTCTGGACTAGGGGAAGCAGGGTATGTACCCAACAAATATACAGCTTGCCCTTGTTTTTATCTGAATGGGCCCGTGGTTTTCTCCCAAATGGCTTTTGGTAGCAGATCTATACCTGCTTATAAACGTGTTTAGGCAGATGGTCTGTCCGGAAGTTGAAAAAGAATAAGGTTTTAGGCTCTACTATAAATACAAACGACTGCAAACGCAGCAATTTGTTAAGTGAAGCTAATAAAAGCCAGTTGAATTATGCGCTTACACCATGCTAATCGCTGAAATATCGGACTAAACGTAACCTGTTTTGTGCCTATGAATTTAGTTAAGATAAAGTAAGATACAACAGACTATCCGAAGTTGGGTGTGCACTAGGTGTCCTACAGGCCCAATACTGTGCTGGCCTGGGCCAAGGGTAGATTTCAGCAATAACGGTTTGTTTTTGGGATTCGTTTGTGTTACTTTGTCCATAAGAAGGTGTTCAACCCCTTCGCCGACGTGCAATGAATTTTGACGACGAGGACGACGACGATAACTTCATGGATTGGGACGGCTTCGACGAGGACTACGATCCGCAAGAGACCCGTGCCGAAATGGAAGCTGAAAACCGGCGAATTAAAAACCTGCCCATTCTGCGTAAAGCTAATGAGCTCATGGAACTGACGCAGGCTATTGTTGAAACAATCAATAAAGAGGAGGACGTGCTGATGATGCACGAGCAGATGCTGGCCAATGCCATGATGCTGGCGCCCAAGATTGTTGGAGCTGAGGGGGGCGACCTATACACACTACGTATGGAGAATGCCGTCATCATTAAAATGCACGCTCGCGAACTGCTGGCACAGACATCCTACTGCAAAGCTGAGAAACTGGCCCAAACAGCCTATCTGAATGTCCTGCGTGAAGAAATTGAGCAATTCCGGTTGCTTTTTGTAGACTGGGTGAACAACTTCGATAAAGACAACGACGCCCCAGACGATTGGGGCCTGTTTTACTAAGGCCAATAACAAATTCAGTTGGTTCTAAAACGATCGTTGCTGATTTTGCTACG
>JAQBNX010000045.1 GCA_028288385.1 Spirosoma sp. | reverse complement strand
CCATCAACCAAAACAAACCTACGTACCATGCCGACCAACAAGCGTTTTACGTCTGCCAAATTTTATGAAGAGAATGCGCCGGTGAACCGCCGGACCGCACTCGCTCAGTTATCAGCGCTCGCTACTGTTGCCGGGTGGCCAGAACAAGCCGGGGCCGTCACGTCTCAGGCCGACGCTACGCCACCCGCCGTTGAAAAGCGCGTGCGGAAGATTGCCACGGAGGAAGCCTTCATGATTCCGGAAGTAGCCACGGCTATACGCGACCTGGCCCGACGGGGTGGCCCAAACCTGGATCTGAAACTCCTGTCGACGATGTACGACGCCCCCGCCTTAGTCGCTTCGACAACCTCCTCCCAAGCGCCCCCTCTGGTGTCGAACCGGGATGCTAGTGCACGGCTGATGCTACCCAAGCTGCTGGACCTGGATGCCGGACGGCTGGCCGATATGGACGCTAACGGTGTCGACATGCATCTACTCTCGTTAAGCATGCCGGGCGTGCAGATGTTTGAAGCGGATCAGGCCGTAACCCTGGCTCGTCTTTCCAACGACCGGTTGGCCGAGGCCATTCGTCGTCACCCGAAGCGTTTTGCGGGGCTGGCCTGCTTTGCGCCCCAGAACCCGCCCGAGGCTGCCAAGGAGATGGAACGATCGATCAAAACGCTTAAGCTGAACGGTTTTCTGGTCAACTCACATACCGGAAACGGCTACCTCGATGAACAACGCTTCTGGCCCATTCTGGAAGCCGCCGAAGCCCTGGGAGCCCCTCTTTACCTTCACCCCCGCGCTCCCTCGGACGGCATGGCCGCTCCTTTCCGCGACTACCGCATCGAAGGAGCCGTCTGGGGCTATGGCCTGGAAGCCGGTACGCACGCGCTTCGGTTGATACTGAGTGGCGTCCTGGACCGTTTTCCCCGCTTGCAGATAGTTTTGGGCCATTTGGGTGAAGCCCTGCCGTTCTGGATGTGGCGACTCGACTTCATGGGCGCACCGGGGGCCAGGGCCGGTCGGGGTAACCAGCTCAAACCCAGTGAGTACTTCAAACGCAACTTTTCGATTACCACCAGTGGCCTTGAGGACCCGCTTGCGCTGCGGTTTAGCATTGACAAGCTGGGTATCGACTCGGTTATGTGGGCAATTGATTACCCGTTTCAGCCCACGGCCCCGGCGGCTGCCTTTATTGAATCAGCCCCGCTCACCGATCAGGAACGGGCAAAAGTGGCGTATGCTAACGCCGAGCGCATTTTCAAGATTACCGGGTGAGCAGACGTTCTGGCCAGCTTACGGTATAGAACTTCTTGGGCCCCTCATCCCATTGAATAAAAGGCTAATCAGCGGATGGAGGTTTTGTTAGTAACTTACCTGCGCGGCGGACCGTAAAGAATTACGCTAAGCGTTTAGGGTCTGTAATCAGTACCCATTGACATAAAATCGGGTACGTTGATTGCTAGTTTAGGTTTTAGATACTGGACCTTAGCTCACCCGGCCTGCTGCATATTCGTGTGGGATGAATCGTTGACTCCGGGAGGCTATGACCCTGTATGAATTCAATCGCTAATCGGAAACTGATCAACTCAGCGCAGTCTGGGAGGCGGAGTCAGTTTGTTATCAGTCGTCGACAGGGGCCCTATATGCTGAACCTCTACGCTATCGATGCCTTTTGGGCGGAGACACGTTATCATCCAGACCAGAATCAGATTACGGGCTGTCGGGCCTTTTGGAGCACAACAGCTTTAGCGCCCTATCTAGCGCTTTTCAGCCTGCCTGATGGGTTGAACTTCGATACGGACTCGGCTTTTTAAATAACCCCTACGCCTAGCATGCTATTTAAGGGCAGTACCATTAGGAGCTTTTGATGAGGATTGAACAGGGGCACCAGGGATGTGTGAAAAGCTTAGCAGACTGCCAATAACGAGCGTAAAGAAAACAGGAAGACCACTCCACTGCTGGTCCATACTCGATCCAGAACCGGTCCAAGCTGAGTTTCGAGTAAATTTGATTGCAACGACCAAAGCGGACGGTTAGCCGCTGCTGCTACCGTGCGGTTCTCAGTACCGCTGCGCCCGACTTGGGCAAAAATACGTATTGGGCGGTCAGTTAGCGCTTTATTGGGTAATTAGTGAGAAACTTATCGACCTTTTGCAAGGCCAAGGTGGGTGCTGCGGAATGGAATGAGAGCAAAACGGGTCTGCTACTACGCTGCTAACCGTTTCGTATCCGTTACAAAAACGGTTCAGAAACGGATAAAACGGTTCCGAACGGTTACGGAGGCGTTATTGTAACGGGTAGGGAACCGGTTTATCGACCCAATAAGCGTTCTTACACACCCAAAATCGTAACATACGTAGCTAACGCGCCGTCTTCTACCGGATTAATAGAACAATTTCTCGAACGCTTTTAGGTTTGTAAGGTGTTTGCCGAGCTAGCTGGTTAGTTTGAATAGATGTTCAGTTATTCGAAGGTTTTCGTGAGCAATTTCTGTGACTGACCCATCCTAAAAAGTCTTTCTTCTCTTTTTACCCGAATCTGTCCACTTTTGGCTGACGACATACAGCATTACCAATAAGTACTTGTTCAAGGTCATATGCGTTCAAATAAATATCAGCCGCTCGCCCCTCCGAATGCGCTGAGAATCCTCCTATGTGCGTCGTTCTTTCAACATATCCTCCCACGCCCCGTTCTCGGGGGTGACTCAATGGAATTACGGGAAAATAATTAGGTACCAATACTTGTACGAACTTAACAAGGGGTTGGGTTTTTTACCAGTCTCCATCAGATAAGTCAGGCATCTCTAAGTTATTTTAGAATTAAAAAATAGAACAGTAATGGATTTAATCGGTAGTGTGCATCACTGAAAATCAGTGCCTATCCCCAATAAATAAAGTATTATAATGCTGGTTATAAAGTATTTAGCTAACGGTAAATTGCCTTATACTCAGAAGCCTTAAATCGGTAAGTGTACGTCGTCAAGTGAAAGTGGACAGATGGGGCCAGGCCATCGCTATGATAAGAGAAGAGAGGGTTTTAGCCACTTTGGACTCGCTGAAAAATATGGGTTTTGCCCTCTTTGAGATAAGGAAAAACTCCTATGGCTTTTTATCAATGTCCGTTTGTAAAATGCCATAGACAGATAAACCCTCAACGCATCTCCTCAAAATAGAGCGAAGTCCTGGTCGACCAGAAATCCCCCACTAACGTTGTTAAGCGTCTTGCGTTTGGTTTTTTGGTTTGCGACCGCGGCGCTTATCCGTATTGGCGGCGATAGGGGCCGAATCCTTCAGGTGCAATTCATACCCGTTCACACCTCCTTCATAAGCAAAAGGAACCAGCGTAAAAGTGTACTTTGTCTGGCTGCACTGAACGCCTCCTTTTTGCAGAATAATACCTAAGGCCAGCGTATAGCTTTTGGCCCCTTTGGTTAAGTCAAATCGATCCTCTTGTCCCTCCTGGGCAGGCACTAAGTAAAGAGATTTGAGTTTACGTTTGCCGGCCTGTGTGCCCACTTTAAAGCCCGTTGTCTGGGGATCAGCAGGAAGTTGCTCAACCGTTTTAAGGGGGAATACCAGTTTGCCACTAGCCGATATGTAGCCTGTCAGGAGAGGCTTTTTTACGGCAGCTGCTTTCGATTTCGGTTGCTCGTTATTCTCGCTGGGGAAAAGAACTGGATCGATTTTTCTTTCATTAGAACTATACTGGGGTTAAATAAATGGGGCAAACTTACGCATTATACGGGAGTCTATTTAGGCGAATCCTATTGGTACATGCTGAGCCAACCAGCACGGTTATTTTATTAAAGCGGACCTATATTGTCGTACTTTGTTTGGCTTATCCTATTGCTGATTTTAGAACACCTAAAAGAGAGTCATGCTAAAAAATGCATGATTAGGCAGACCTGTTTGATTTTATGCAAAACCAGATACGACCCGTGACTAAACGTTGTCTGTTTTCGATTTTTCTATTTATATCCTGTATTCTCATTGCTCAATCAAGCAAGGGCCAGTCGACCTCTCGCCGTTCACTTACTGACCTCCAAAAGCAACTCGCGCAACTCGCCCAGCCTGCTCAGGGGCGGGTCGGTGTAGCTGCTACTATACTGGAAACGGGTGAGTCGGTGAGCCTTCATGGTGACGAGCAGTTTCCCATGCAAAGCGTTTATAAATTTCCCATTGGCATGGCCGTGTTGCATCAGGTCGATCAGGGTAAATTAACGCTCAATCAGAAAATTCATATTACTAAGCTCGACTACGTGTCCCACCGGCAGCATAGCCCAATCCGCGATAACCATCCAGACGGCACCGAAATGAGCTTGAGTGAGGTATTGCGCTATGCCGTTTCGGAAAGCGATGGTTCAGCCAGCGACGTGTTGCTGCGCCTGTTGGGTGGTGGGGCGGTTGTCAGCCAATACCTGCAACGCTTAGGCGTAAGCGGAATCAAGGTAATCGACACGGAAAAGGAAATTGGCCGAGACAACGCCATACAGTACCGAAACTGGGCGCAGCCCACTCAGATGGTGACCCTGTTGAAAGCGTTGCAGGAGGGGCGAGACTTATCGAAAACCAGTCAGACATTACTGATGCGTTTGATGAAGGAAACCCCCACCGGACTACGTCGTCTGAAGGGGCAACTACCCACCCAAACCGTAGTCATGCATAAAACTGGCACGTCCTGGACTATAGACGGGGTAACAGCCGCTACCAATGATGTGGGCCTAATTAGGTTACCTCATGGAGAACACCTGGCCGTGGCGGTGTTTGTATCGGACTCAAAAGCCGATGAAGCCACTCGCGAAAGCGTGATTGCCAACATAACGAAGGCTATCTGGGATTATTGGCATTGACCTTTAACCAATCTATGTAAGTTATCTAAGCAG